>JAMCXF010000008.1:0-2632 GCA_023475035.1 Candidatus Pacearchaeota archaeon | reverse complement strand
ACTCTACCAATAAGCCCAGCAATTATCCTGGCAAATTTAGTTAATGAATTATCTTCTAAATTCAATGCAGAAATTTTAGAATTAACCAAGCCCGTTTTATTGTCAGATAAAATAATAAAATCAGATTTTTTAACAGGATATAAAATTTTAGCGATTTGTAAAAATGAGCAAAAAGAAATTCTGGAAAATTTGAAAAAACTGGATGCAGGAAAAATTGTTTTGCATTATAATATCGAACCAAAAGATTATTGGAAAGTTAGAAATTTTTACGAGAACCGATTAAAAGGAACTAAAGAAATTTCATTATTTATAGAAGAGAAAAATAATAAAGCGATATTGTGCGAGAAAATTAAATCTGCCCAGTCTGATTAAACTTAGCCATTAATTTTTCCACAATAACTTGCGGAGCAAATCCTTTTCTGCTGCAGGATTTTGCAAAATCATCATAGACTTTTCTATCGATAGTATAATCAATTTTCATTTTCTGCGCGCCTGGTGGTGTTGATGCCATAGAAAATAAAGAAAAATATAATTTATAAATCTTATTCTGCTTATTTATTTATGGATTTAGACAAGGCAATTCAGAACAGGCATTGCGTCAGAAAATTTCACACGAAAAAGAAGCCGAACTGGAGAAATATTATCGAATGTATCGACGCTGCAAGATATGCTCCTATGGCAGGTGGAAATTATACACTGAAATTTATTGTGGTTGATGATGAAGAAAAAATAAAAAAAATTGCAGAAGCAGCACAGCAAGATTTTATTGCAGAAGCCAAATTTGTCGTCGTTGTTTGCTCAAATCCTTCAAGGACTGTAAATCTTTACGGGAAAAAGGGAGAATGTTATGCAAAGCATCAGGCAGGAGCAGCAATGGAAAATTTCTTTTTAAAAATTATAGAATTCGGTTTGTCAACTTGCTGGGTTGGGCATTTTGTCGAGGAACAAATAAAAGATTTGCTAAAAATCCCTGAAGATACAAATGTTGATGCAATTTTCCCGATTGGTTATGAATATGAAAAACCAAAAACAAGAAAAGCAAAAATAGATTTGAACAGAATTCTGTATTTCAACAAGTATGGAAATGTTCAGATGAAAAAAGAAAGAAGTGTTGAATAATTCTAAAAATAAAAAAAGGAAAAAATAAAATAAAAAATTCCTTTTAGAGATTTATCTCCAAACCTCAATTCCTAAATCAGACATTTCCTTTGAAGGCGGTCTTGATGAAGAAGTTGATTCTTCAATGTCTCTTCCGAGAACATACGGAGATTTAACTCCTGTCATTATTGTTATCACTCTGACTTTTCCTGTGAATTCTTTGCTGATTCTTGCTCCAATAATTACATTAGCTTCTGGATTCAAGTTTTCAGAAACAACTCTACCAATCAAGTCAAATTCTTCCAATTTCAAGTCAGGTCCACAAGTAACGTGTATCAAAGCTCCAGTAGCTCCCTTATAATCCACGTCAAGTAGAGGATGTGTAAGTGCCTGCTGAACAGCTTCCATAACTTTGTTCTGTGTGTCTGCCTCTCCAATTCCGATAACAGCAACTCCGCCGTCTTTCATGATAGCTGAAACGTCTGCATAGTCGAGATTAATCAAGCTTGGCAATGTAATTGTTTCTACAATACCCTTTACCATAGTACTTATTAGTTCATTAGCAACAGCAAAAGCCTGTTCAATAGGCAACTGCCCTGCAATGTCTACAAGTCTGTTGTTGTCAAGAACAATTGTTGTGTCTGTAACTTCTCTTAATTCCTGAAGTCCGAATTCAGCTTTGTCAATTCTTGCTCTTTCAGATTCGAAAGGCATTGTGACAACACCGATTACAACTGCTCCTGATTCCTTTGCAATTCCGGAAATAACTGGTGCAGCTCCTGTTCCTGTTCCGCCGCCCATTCCTGCGACAACGAAAACCATATCTGCGCTTCCTACTGCCTTTTTCAATTCAGCAAGAGCTTCTTTAGCAGCTTCTCTACCTCTTTGAGGCATACCACCGCATCCAAGTCCTCTTGTCAATTCTTTCCCTATAAGAATTTTCTCATCAGATTTGGAAACACTAAGGTGCAAAGCATCTGTGTTAGTAGCATAAACAGTAGCGCCGTTGATCCCTTTGTTGTAAAGCCAGGTTATTGCGTTACATCCCATTCCTCCAACACCAACAACTTTAATGTTTGCCTTTCCAGCTCGCAATTCGTCGAAGTTGATGCTGTGAGTGCTTGCGTTATCAATCGCTTCTTTTGCAAAATCTAATACCATCTTTTTTCTCCTCCCTTATCATTGTATATTTTTTCATTTGCTAAGCAAATTGGAAATGTATTTTGTTTTGACGAAATGTTTAAATATTTCGCACATTTCCATTTAATTGTAAAGAAAGAGTGCCTCACCGACGAATGTTAATTTAATCTATTTGACGTTTAAATTAATATTAAGAAAATGAGGCGCTTCTTATTTTTAAATAATTATATTCTCGGGGGAGTGGTTATTTTTATGTTAATCTTTATATCCAAATTCAAAATCTCTTGGGATAGTTTTTCTTTTAATCTGTCCACATTTTTTACATTTTCTTTCTACGTCAATACAACTTGAACTCATAATAGAATGCCTTAACCATCTTCCCCAAGAATATAAT
>JAMCXF010000011.1:4398-9228 GCA_023475035.1 Candidatus Pacearchaeota archaeon | reverse complement strand
TGATGAAGGAAAAGCAGAGGAAGTTGAAATTAGAGTTATCTTCATAAAAAGATAGGATAAAAAACCTTTTTTAAGATTTATGTAGACTAATTAGGATATCGTATTCCCTCATATATTTCCTGTAAATGTCGTCCCAGTCATAATTTTTAGATTTTTTAAAATTATTTTCAGACATTTTTTGAGCTGTTTTCTTGTCTTCAAGTATTTTGATGATACTTCTCTCAAGAGAATCTAAATCTCCATATTCTGCAAATAAACCATTTTCGTTTTCTTTCATTTCAAAAGGAATTCCATTAACAGGAGAGGCTACTATCGGCAATCCAGAAGCCATTGCTTCAAAAAGAGTCAAAGGCAGTCCCTCTCTATAACTCGGCAGGACATAAACATCAGATGCCTGAAACATTTCAGCAATCTTTACACGACGCTCTTCCGATCTAAGATATTTCATATTTTTATAAGGTTTAATCAATTTTTCAACTTCCTCTGCTTTTCCTTCATCAGGCCCAACCCATACAAAAGCAATGTCTTTCCTTTTTTTTGAGATGTTTATTGCAGTTTTTGCAAGCATCTCAGGACCTTTTGTAGGATTTAATCTTCCAAAAAATAAGACGAGATATTTCTCTTTGATATCATTATCCTTACGAAAATTATTTTGTTTAACTTTTTTAAAAAGAATTTTATCAACTCCGTTTGGAATAATTTTTATCTTTTCTTTTTCAGAATACTTTTTTAGGATATCAGACTCCCACGGAGTTATTGAAATTATTTTATCGATTAAATTAAATGCAAATTTATTCATGAACATATCATTAAGAAAAATAAATGGGCGCAGAATTGGAGGGCGAAAAGAAGAATCTGTCCAAGGACAATGAGTTGTATGAATATATTTTGTTTTGCTTAATTTGCAGAGAATTCCTGCAAACAGGATATAAGCATGTCCTGAAACATGACTATGGATGATGTCGAATTTGCCATATTTTTTAAATCTCCACAATAAAGATGGCCAGATAAAAGTGCTGAGAGACAATCTAAACCAATAAGGAAATCTGTGTATGTGGATTCCTTCAATTATTTCTTCTTTCTTTTCCAACCTCTGATTTTTGTCTGAATCACAGCAAAAAACGTGGACTTCATGTCCTTCGGCAACTTGCCTTTTTGCAAGTTCATACATAACTTGTTCGACTCCTCCAAAGGTCGGAAGAAAAAACATGTTTACATGTGCAATTCTCATCAAAAAGTAGCATATAGTAAATTTATAAGAATTATGTAATTAAGATATCTTAAATTCTTAAAATTTATAAGGGAAAAAAAGATACCTCGAATATGAAAAAATTAGATTTTATTCTCACTTCAGATGACGTTGGGAGAGGAAAAGTTGAAGAGTTTAATAGATTTATTTCTCTATTGGAAGAACATAAAATTATATGCACTTTTTTTGCTGTCCCAAAACCAAGGGATAATCTTCCCCTAAAAGAAAATAAAGAATGGACTTACGCGCTAAAAAAAGCAATTGATAAAGGGCATGATGTTCAGCTTCACGGATATGCACATGAAAGATTTGAATGTGGTTTTCCTCCAAATTTTATTTTAAGTCTGTATAAAGAAAAAGAACGTAAGAATGTTATAGAGTATATGATTAAGAACAAAAAAGAAATTGAAAAAAATTTGGAATTCAATGTATTAAAAGACAAGTTAGAAGAATCAAAAGAAATTTTTGAAAATATTTTTGGTTATTCACCTATATGTTTTCGTTCACCATTATTAGCTAAGCATAAAAATTTGTACAAAGCAATAAAAAAAATTGGAATAAATTTTACAAGTAATGAGATAATAAATCCGAATGGGTGGAATTATATAATAAATGAAGAATTTGAAGATGGAAAATGTAAAATTCCCTTATTAACTAAAATGCAAAATGGAATTAGGGACTTGCCCATTTCTTGCGAGTATAGCTGGTTTTTAGAAGACAAAAATTTTGACAGGGCATTTGATTTGATGAAATATGATGCTGAAAAAATTTCTGATATCAAAAATGCTTTTATGCTCCCATTATCGCATTTTTATGCCGTTGTCAACTCAGAAGGCGAAAAATTATATAGGAAATTTTTTTCATATGCAAAAGATAATTTTGATTTTAGGTCTCACACAATAAATAAATATCTAAAATCAAAATTTTAAATTTTCAAACTCTTTTATAGAATTGCATACATATTCAATTTGAGATTCTGTTAATTCCGGATACATTGGCAAAGATAAAATCTCTTTTGTGACTTTTTCGGCAACAGGGAAATCAGATTCCTTGTAATTCAAAAAAGCGTATGCTTTCTGAAAATGAATTGGTTTTTCATAATGAATCCCTGTAGCGATTCCCTTAAGTTGCAGGAATTCTCTTAACTTGTCTCTATTCTTATGACGAATTGAATAAACATGAAATATTGATTTGTTATTCTCAGAAATTTTTGGAGTTATAACAATGTCCTTCAAAAGTTTTGTGTAAATTTCAGCATTTTTCCTTCTTTGTTCATTCCATTGATTGAGATATTTTAACTTGACTCTGAGAATTGCTCCCTGCAATCCTTCCAGGCGGTAGTTATAACCAATTACATTATGAGTGTTTTTTGGATTTTCTCCGTGAGCGCGATATAATTTGCATTTATCTGCAAGTTCCGAATTATTTGTAACAATTATTCCCCCCTCCCCATAACAACCAAGATTTTTTCCAGGATAGAATGAAAATGCTGCAATGTTGGACAAGGAACCAACACGCTTGTTTTTATATTCGGCCCCATGAGCCTGACAAGCATCTTCAATAACAAATAAATTATATTTTTTAGCGATTTCATTTATTTTGTCCATATTACAAGAGTTTCCATAAAGATGCACAGGAATTATTGCTTTTGTTCTGCTTGTAATTTTTGATTCAATCAAATTTTCGTCTATATTGAAAGTTTCTTCGCTAATGTCGCAAAAAACAGGAATTGCACCGCAGTGAGAAATTGCTTCGGCAGTAGCAATAAAAGTGTTTGGAACTGTTATTACTTCATCTCCTTGTTTTATTCCAAGGCTAAGCAAAGCGAGATGTAATGCAGCAGTTCCTGAATTAACAGCAATTGCATATTTGACACCACAAAAAGCAGCAAATTCTTTTTCAAAATTTTCTATTTCTGGGCCTAATACAAAAGCGGTATTCTCCAATGTTTTTTGTATTGCAGAATCTATTTCTGATTTTATTGAGTGATATTGCGCCTTCAAATCTAAAAATGGAATATTCATTTTGGATTATTATTTAATTTTAGTTTAGCAGGATTTCCGTAGACGATAGAATTTGCAGGGACATCTTTTGTTACAACAGAGCCTGCCCCAACAATTGCATTTTCTCCAATAGTCAAACCGCAAAGAATAGTTGAATTTGTTCCAATTGATGCTCCTTTCTTTATTATAGTTGGGACAACAACCCAATCTTTTTCAGTTTGTAAATTTCCGTTTGCTGTTGCTCTTGGGTATTTATCGTTAATGAACTTAACACCATGTCCTATGAATACATCATCTTCTATAGTAACGCCTTCACAAATAAATGAATGGCTGGAAATTTTGCAGTTTTTCCCAATTGTCGCATTTTTCTGTATTTCGACAAATGCTCCAATTTTTGTATTTTCTCCAATTGCACACCCATATAAATTTGTAAGTAATGGCTGGAAAATTTTGACATTCTGTCCAATATTCACATTTGGAGAATCAATTTTGTTTAATTCAACTTCAATTCCATTATTTTTCAGAGATTTGGCTACAGACTCTAATAATTTAACAACAGCCAAACCATTCTCCCCAGAGGTTAAAGGTTTTTTATTTTCCTGGATGCAAGAAAGGAAATGAGTTGACAATTCTTTCAAGGGTTCTATTGGAGTGATGTTTGGGGAGTATACGCCTCCTGAACGATAACTTATTTTATTTTCTACTTTGTCTATGTCCACACCATTATCAAATATTTTAATTTGCTCTTGAGGTTGTAACAAATCAAACACTAACATTTTTTTGCTTCCTACGATAACCATCTTTCTTGTTTTATATGGTTCTAACCAGCTTACATTGACGTTAGCAATTATTTTATCAGGATATTTGATGGTTAGATTTGCCATTTCTTCTAATTTATTTGAATTGTTGTTCACATAAACTTCGCCATTTGCTTTTACGCTTAATGGTTCTTTGTTTGTTACATGATTTATTATCGAGAACACATGAGGGGCTAAATCAAAAACAACATTTACATCAGGCTGAAGTTTTCCAAGATTAAGCCAATTTGCATTAATGTAATAAATATCTCCCAATTCTCCGGACTCTATAATTTTTCTTATTTTTCTTATTGCCGGCTCGTATTCAAACGTGTGATCAACCATCAAAATTTTATTTTGTTGTCTTGCCAATTCAATCAGCTCTTGAGATTCTTTGCTCGTTGCCGTCATTGGTTTTTCTATTAATACATGTTTATTTGCAAGAAGAGCGAGTTTCGCAAGGTTGTAATGTGAAAAAACTTGCGTTGCAATTACAATAGCATTTATTTCAGGATTATTAAATACGGATTGATAATCAGAAATAACATTAACAGAAGGATAAGTTAATTTTATTTTTTTTAATTTAGATTCATCAATGTCGCAACAGGTATGAAGACGGGCCTGCTCTAATTGTGAAAAAACTCTTATGAGATTTGTTCCCCAGTATCCACAGCCGATTATTGCAACATTAATCATTTTATCCAATTGAAATCTTTTTCCTGAGAAGGATCAATCTTTTGTGTGTTGAACCAATCAAGATACAATTCAAATAAATTAGAAG
>JAMCXF010000011.1:0-4334 GCA_023475035.1 Candidatus Pacearchaeota archaeon | reverse complement strand
TCCCAATTTAATTCCTTCTTCGATTCCTACTTTAGAATGGAAGTTTAATATTTTTTTTGCCTTCGAGACATCGGCATAATGCCGTAAAATTTCTCCTGGGCGAGGAGGACAATATTTTGGCTGTAATTTGCTGTCAAAGTTTTCCAATATATATTTTGCAATTTCGTTTACAGAAACTTCATGCCCGTAAGCAATATTTACCACATCGCCGTTTAACTCTTCTGAATCAGAAGCAAGAATTATTCCCGCAACAGTGTCAGAGATGTAAGTAAAATCCCGCGTCTGCTTTCCTTCTCCAAAAATTAAAGGTCGTTTATTATTTTTGACTCTTACAGAAAATTTCGGGATTACTTCGCCATAAGCACCTTCAAAATGCTCTCTTGGACCATAAGAATTAAATGGACGGATTATCACAGTATTAAGCCCGTGAGTTCTTGTGAAAGCTTTTGTATAATTTTCACCTGCCAATTTGCTAGCACCATAAATTGTCGTAGGTTCTTTCGGATGTTCTTCGGACATTGGAACAGTCTTTGCAGTTCCATATACCTCTGAAGAAGAAATGTAAATAAATTTTTTTACATTGTTTTCCAAACTTGCCTTCAGCAGATTTAATGTGCCTGTGACATTGACGTCATGAACTAAGTCCGGATCAAAAATAGACATTCTTATGCACTGGACAGCGAGGTGGTAAATTTTGTCTGTGTCACTACAAATTTTTTTTATTTGAGAGTAATTTCTTATGTCCTCTTTGATAAATTTAAAATTGGGATTTGAATAATTATGCCTTATTGTGTCTTCATTCCCAGTAGACAAATCGTCTACAACAGTAATTTTATTATCAGGATTCTTAAGCAGTTCATCAACAAGATTACTGCCGATAAATCCTGCTCCTCCTGTTACAAGAATATTTTTTTTAGGCATTTTTATAGAACCTCATTGTCTTTTCCAATCCGATATCAAAAGAAATTTTTGGATACCATCCTGTCATTTTTTTAAATTTGGACGAATCTGCAATAAAATTTCTTTTATTTATATCATGAGTTTTTGAGGGAATATGAACAATCTCTGAAGAGGTCCCATAGATTTTTTCTGCATATTCTTTTATTTTTGATACAACTTCGTTGAAAGATTTTCCTTCTCCAGAACCAATAACGTAAACTTCGCCGTTAGTTTTTTCAGATTTTGCAGCAGTAATAAATGCGTCAGTAATATTTTCCACATAAGAATAGTCTCTCAAAAAATTTCCATTTCCGTGAACAGTCAAGGGTTCATTTCTTAGTGCTTTTCCTATCATGAAATTTAAGATTCCTCTTTTAGGATTGTCTATTCTCTGATGTTCTCCGAATACATTTGATAATCTTAAGCAAGTAAAATTTACCCCATAATTTTTAAAATAAACACCAAGATATTTTTCTGCCAGTAATTTATTAGCGTCATATATTGAAATCGGATTTTCTTTTTCCTCTTCATTGGAAGGAAGATTATTTTTTTCCCCTATAACAGTCACAGTGCTAGGGAATATAATTTTAATATTCGGATTATATTTCTTACAATCTTCTAGAATTCTCAACATACCTCCAATGTCTGTTGTTAAGTCAGATAAGGGATGTGACATAGACTTTTCTAAATCTGTTTGCCAAGCGAAATGGAAAAAATAATCTTTTTCTTTTATGAACTCCTTAAAATCTGTATCTTGTTCTATTCTCTCTTCAAAAAGCGAAACATCAAAATCGTCTTCAAGCAATTTTTTAACCAAATTTTTTCCTAAGAATCCGTTCCCTCCGGTTATCAATACTCTTTTTTTATCCATTGCATTTTAAAAATAAATTAGTTTTAAAGCTATTCGTATTTTTAGTATATATAATGAATATGTATAGATTCGGATTAAAATATTAAATCTAGATATTCGTCGATGTTAGGAACAGTCTCTCCATTATTCTTAATTGTATAAAGTTTATCAAATCCCTCCGATTTAGAAGGAGGTTCTTTTTTGAAGGATTCATAATAATTTTTGATTACATCATCAGGCTGGCCCCCTGGTCTTTGTTTGTTTCTTTTAAGGCAAATTTCAAGATCAGCAGTTACATAAAAACCAATTATATGAAAATTATAATCCGGAACAAAATTGTCCATTGTCCGAAGAATAGATGTTACTTCTTGCCGAGCCATTGTTCCTCGCAATGCTGAATCAAGGAGAAAAGATTTTCCCGTCTGCATGCAATAAATCATTTGCCCATAAGCCTGCGAAAAATTTTTGTCTCCTATGTCCCTTGTAAATTTCATCCCTGAAGCACGGTCCCAAAATAAGTCCGGATTTATGTAAAAAATCCCTGTATTGTCTATAAGTTTCTTTGAAATTTCGGATTTTCCTGCTCCCATCGGGCCAAAGACCAAAGCTGCAGTTCGCAAAGATTTGACATTTTTATTCATATTGAGATTATTAAAGCTCAAAAAAGAGAATTATAAATTGATAGTATTTTGGATATATAGAATTAATATGTCACAATATCATAATAAAATATTTAAATGAATTTCTGATGAAAAATTAATGGGCTTAAAAAAAGAGAAACAAACATGTCATGTGTGCAATAAAGATAATTTACAGGAGATTATTTCTTTTGGAGATATGCCGGTAGCAAATGCATTTCTTAAAAAAGAGGATTTGCAAAAACCAGAATTCAAATATGAAATGAAGGTTGGTTTTTGTGAAGATTGTAAGATGGTTCAGCTGGTTAATATTGTTCCTTATGATAAATATATTATTCCGGATACTGATGGAATCAGGAATTATGCTTTTTTTTCTTCAACTTCCAAATCAATGACAGAACATTTTGCAGGAATGGCAAAAGATATTGAAGACAGATTTTTAGATTCCAACTCTCAAGTTATGGAAATTGGAAGCAATGATGGAATTATGCTCCAAGCATTCAAGAAAAACAAAGTTCTTGGAATTGAGCCTTCGCATAATGTTGCGAAAATTGCGGCTGACAAGGGAATAGACACAATGACTGAATTTTTTAGTGAAAAACTTTCAGAAAAAATATCCAAAGAAAGAGGAAAATTCAAAACAATCGCAACAACAAATGTTTTTCTGAATATCATCGATGTACATGACTTTTTGAGAGGAACTTATAATCTGCTTGACAAAAAAGGAGTTTTCATAACAGAAGATCCTTATATCCAGAATATCCTTTCTCAAAAAGCGTATGATCAAATTTATGATGAGCACATATGGTATTTTTCTCTGCATTCCTTGGAGAATCTTCTTAACATGAATGGTATGGAAATTTTTGATGCAGAAAAGCAAGATGTTCATGGAGGGTCAATGAGAGTTTATTCCTGCAAGAAAGGAGATTATAAATTAACAGACAGAGTTAAAAAATATTTTGAAGAAGAAAAAGAAAACAAAATTGATACAGAGATTCCTTATAAAAGATTTGCTGACGAAGTTAAAGTATCAAAAGAAAAACTTTCTGAATTACTCGCCCATCTAAAAAATGAGAGGAAAAGAATTGTTGGATATGGCGCGTCATCAAAAGGAACTATAGTTTGCAATTATTGTGACATCGGCACAGAAACTCTTGAATATATCGCCGATGCAAAACATAAAGTTGGAAAGTTCAGCCCAGGAAAACACATTCCTATTGTTTCACAGGAGGAAGTTTTCCGCAAGGATAATCCTGATTATGCTCTGCTTTTTATCCCAAACCATCTAAAAGAAGTCGTTGGAAAAGAAAAGAAATTCTTAGAGCAAGGCGGGAGATTCATAACTCATTGGCCAGAACCGAGGATAATATAAGATGGAAGGAGTTGAAACAAAAGATTTGAAAATATTCCGAGATGAGAGAGGAGCAATGGTTTCTTTCAGAGCAGATGATGAGATATTCAATGGAAAATTTGGACAAGCACTCGTCTCTTTTCTTTATCCCGATGTGATTAAAGGACTTCATTTGCATAAAAGCCAAACAGATTTTGCTGCTTGCATAAAGGGAACTGCATTATATGTAGCAGTGAAAGAAAATAAAAATGGAAATGAAATTGAAACTTTCATAATCGGCGAGGATAATCCTCTTTTAATTAAAGTATCTCCCGGAATATGGCATGGCTACAAGGCTCTTGAAAAAGAAGCGATAATGATGCATACAATGGATGAGATGTATGATTCAAGTGACACGGAGAAAAAAGATCCTTTTTATTTTGGAGATTTATGGAGGACAAAATGAGCGATTGGAGAGACCAGATTAACCAGTCAAAATGGCTGTCTTCTTACGAGATAAATGATTATGGAAATTTATTTTATGCATTAGTCAAATTGCATAAACCAAAAAAAATTG
>JAMCXF010000031.1 GCA_023475035.1 Candidatus Pacearchaeota archaeon | reverse complement strand
ACGATAATGCAGGCTTTCAGCATTAAGGATTTTTAATTCCTCTTTATTTTTTTCAATAACTTTTTTTGCAATATGCTGAATGCATCTCGCTAAAACATCCATCACAGTAAATTCATCTGCAAAAGCCATTTCAAAATCAAGCTGACGAGATTCATTCAAGTGTCTCAATGTGTTATGTTTCTCTGCTCTCCAAACAGTGAAAAGAGTGAAGACTTTTTCAATAGAACACGCGAGCATTTGTTTGTATAACTGACAGCTTTGTGACAAGTAAGCATCTTTTTCAAAATATTTCAGTTTGTATAATTCTGTTCCTCCTTCTGAACTTGCGCTGATTATCGACGGGAAAACAGCCTCCATAACTCCTTCGCTAATCATAAATTCCCTGAAAGCCTGCATTATCGTCGCCTCAACTTTGAATATCGCATGAACTTTTGGTTTTCTTATATCAAGAAATCTGTAATCAAGTCTCGTAGAAAATTCCGTCGTCGTTGCTTTTTCATTGACATGAATCGGAAGATTTTCTGCCTTGCTTATAACTTCAAAATCAGAAACTTCAACCTCCGCATCTTTTCTCGCGAATTCTGCTTTAACTTCTGCTTTCTTGACTTGTCCTTTTATTTCAACAACAGATTCTAAAGTTAATTCAGAAAATCTGTCCATTAATTTTTTGTCTTTTACAACGCACTGAATAATCCCTGAAGAATCTCTAAGCAAAAAGAATTTTAATTTAGCCAAATCTCTAATCTCATAAATCCATCCTTTCAGTAAAACATTCTCGCCAGATTTTATTTCTGAAATAAGTTTGCGTTCCATTTATTCAATAAAAATTAGGAATATAAATAGTTTCCTCTTAATAATTACTCAGAGAATCTTAGAGGAATTCCGCCAAACTTTGTTATGATGCAGACATCAGCGCCTTCCTTGTAAAGTTTATATGCTGCCTGCCAAAAAAGATATTCTTCCTGTTCAATATTTTTGGTATTTTGGTAGGGATATTTTGTATGCCGAAGTTGATTTTTCCTTTTTTCCTGATTGTATCTTTTTTCCCTAAGCTTTTTTATCACGCTCGGTTTAGGAAGAATAAATTCAAAAATAAAATTATCCCTTATTGAAGGATTCAAATTTATGTTTTCATCCAGTTCCAAAGAAGAATAATCTCTTGAGTAAACAATTTCTCTGTCGTGAGGAAAGAACGGCCTTTGAAAATGGGTGTGCGAAAGTTCAGAAAAAACAAAATGCCCCTCTATAATTTTGTCAGAGGCAAGTTCGCTTAAATCTTTATGAGGAAATCTGTCATCCTTTAAATCGGAAAAACGGAAACATTTTTGTTCTGTATAGTTAAGATGTTCATAATTGCAAATCTTTTTCGCCAAAGTTGTTTTTCCAGTTCCAGAAGGGCCGATAAGAACCAGCGTTTTTGATTTTTTTTCTGCAAGGAGTTTTAATCCGCATTCCTGAATAATATTTTCTTTCTTTTCTTTATGCAAATGGTAACTTCTGGTTGGAAAGTTTACATACATGTCTCTCATCGATAACCAGATAATTTCAAAACTTATAAATGTTACTATTAGAAAGAGAATACAACTATTTCACCAACTTCCTTATCAATTCCATTGCCTCTCCGCCATTAATTTTTCCTTTAAGTTCCTTCATTACCAAACCCATATAAGCGTTTTCAGAAAGTCCTGGTTTGGATTTGATTATCTTCATAACTTCCTCTTCAACATTCCCTTCATGCTTCTTGAATTCAATTGCTTTTTCAGGCTCCTCGCCATGAACAATTTTTTCCAAAACCTGTTTTATTTGTTCTCTGGAAATTTTTTTGCTCTTCAAAGATTCAGCAATCAAAACCATAACTTCCTTGTTCAAAATTTCTGAAATTTCGTCGACAGATTTTTTTTCGTGAGCAGCAATTTCCTTCGGAAAGACAAGTAAAATTTTCGCAATAAGCGTCGGCTCGTTATAAATTTCCAGCAGTTCCTTGAAATCGTCAATCTTGTTCTGCTTGAATAATATTTTTATCATTTCCTCGTTCAGTCCGATTTTTTTCAAGTCTTTCTCAAGGTCTTCTCTTAGTTCAGGAAGAGTTCTCTTTACTTCGTTAATCAAATCTCTTGATATTTTCAGCAACGGTAAATCTGTTTCAGGATACATTCTGTCAGCTCCCGGCATTGGTCTCAAAAATTCAGTGCTTCCGTCAGGAAGAGCATTTCTGACTTCTCCGTGAATTCTTTTTCCTGACTTCAAAACAGCCAGCTGTCTCGCAATTTCATTATTGATTGTTTTCACCATCATCGACGGCTCCTGAAATCCTTTTATTTCAATTCTGTCCTCGCCCTTTATTGAGAGATTTAAATCCTGCCTGATTGTTCCTATCCCTCTTTTTATTTTACAGCTTCGCAGAATTTTTCCTATATATAGAGCAGCTTCCTTAACTTGTTCAGGTTCGTGCATGTCAGGATTAGTTGCAATTTCAATCAAAGGAATTCCCAATCTGTCAAGTCTGTAAACTGAAGAGTCCTTTTTTCTTTCAATTATTCTTGCTGCGTCTTCTTCGAGGCAGATGCTCTGAATTCCAATTCTCCCTGTTTTTGTTATAATCCAGCCGTCACGTGCAATCAAAACTGTCCTCTGAAACCCCGAAGTGTTGCTACCATCGATAACTGTCTTTCTCATGATTTGGGTTGTTGGAAGAATTGTAGCGTTAAGAAAAATTGCAACCTGAAGAGCTATTTTCAAAGCTTCCTGATTTATCTCATAGGGAGGCATTTCATCAAGCTCAACAAGGCAGGTTGTATCATATCCTTCGTAGACAAATTCCTTTTCTTTTTCAGCTTCGTGTTTTGCGGCAACATCAACTTCTCCGCTTTCTCCTGCAACAGCGTGAAGTTTTCTTTTAATAGTAAAATCAGGCGCGTCCTGCCGTAATACCGACGGGCAGTTGCAGAATAATTTCTTCGTGTCAAGTTGCTGGTGAATTTCCAATCCCGACTTAAAACCTAATTTTTCATAATCAATTTTTTCTTCAGATTCCATAATATTTGAGAAGAGAAAGAGTTTATTAAATTTAATTATTTCAAATTTTTAGATAAGTCTTCAATTGCTTCAGCAACAGAGATATAAGCTCCAAAAGCATTTTCTTTTACCAGTTTTTCATGTTTATATTCAACTGCAAGAAATCCTCTGACAGATTCACCGCCTTTTTCCAGGCAATATCCTCCGTTTTTGTCATTATAACATTTGTCACAATCAACAGGTTTTTCACAATTACATATAATTCCATTTAAACAAGCAAGTTTTCCTGAACCATTTTTATGTTGTTTTTTATGCCATAAAATCGGCCCAGTTCCGTCTAATCCAGAATTATATTCTTCAATCAAGTTAAGTATTGTTTTTGTCATAAAATCCTCAATTACTCATTATATATAAACCTTCCTTTTTGTAACCCCTATGTAGTTATAAATAAGTTAGAATAAGAATATAAATCCAATTTTCATAATTAAGGTATGAAAAAAGAGGACAGGCAGTTTTTCCAGCATTTAGAACATCCTGTGTTCAAACAGCATAGAAGAACTTTTGGAGAAAAAGCTGCAGATATGTTAGCAAAATTAGTCGGAAGCTGGGCATTTATTATTTTCCTTGCATTATTCCTGTCAGTATGGATAATATCCAATGGATATTTTTTAGTTATGTACGAAGAAGGGAAACCTTTTGATCCTTATCCGTTTATTTTACTGAATCTATTTGTTGGATGTTTAAGTGCAATTTACACCCCGATAATTCTTATGTCTCAGAATAGAGAATCAAAAAAAGATAGAATAAAAGCAGAATACGATTACAGAATAAACAAAAAAGCAGAAAAAGAAATCAGAGAGATAAAAGAAATGCTGATAAGGAAAAGAAAATAATTATTCCTCTAATCTTTTATTGAATTCTCCTGCAATATTTTCAAGCATTTTTTCCTTGACAATCTTCTTATTTTTCTTCCATTCCTCGTGCCCCAAAACCCAGCCAAGTTTTACAAATGCAGTTTCGGAAAGCATATCCTCAAGATAAATAACTCCTGTCGCCAAAATTTCTCTCCCATTGGAGTAAACTAAAGGGTCAACTTTTCCAAAAATACATTGACTGGTAGCACAAACAACAATTCCTTTTTTTTGAATTTCTTTTAATTTTAAAGTCCAGGAGTTTCTTGATTTCTTCGTCGGTGCGTGCCCCAGCCCTGTCAGTTCCAAGACAATTCCTTTGTATCCTTTTTTCGAATAATAATCAAGTATGTCAGGATTTTGCCCAGGGTAAATTTTCACCAAAGCAACTTTCTCCTCAAATTTTGCATCAAGTTTTGCCTTATTTTTGTTTCTGATTTTCCATTCAGAAATTCTCTCTATCTTGTCAGGAAAAATTTTTGCAAAAGGTTTGTCATTTACAACTTTGAAAGCATCTCGTCGTGAAGTGTGTAATTTTCTTACTTTTGTTCCGGGCATTGAATAGCAAAAATCATCATTGCTTGTTCCGTGTCCGACAAGTGAAACTTCTGCAATGTCTGAAATTGCGGCAAGAGCAGAGCACTGCAGATTCAAATTAGCGTCGCTGGAAGCTCTGTCAATGCTTCGCTGGCTGTAAGTCAAAATGACTGGCTTGTTCAAATCTTTTATAAAAAAACTCAAAGCAGAAGATGTATAATGCAGAGTGTCTGTTCCGTGAGTTATTATAACACCCTGTATGTTATTATCGTTCAAAAGTTCAACAGTTGTCTTTGCAATTTTTTGCCAATCTTTGAAATCCATGTCTTCCGACGATTTCATGAATGGAATTTCAATTTTTGCAACATTTACTTTTTCAAAAAGTTCAGGATAAAACCTAAAAAAATCTTCTGGTTTTTGCAATGGATGAACCCCGCCGGTTTTTGTATCAAGAACAGAAGCAATTGTTCCACCTGTAATTATCATCGCAACATTTTTTTTCTCAGGATTTTTCTTCACTTCAAACTCGCCTTTTTCTTTTTCTCTTGCTTTTTTCATAAGGACAATTTTCAATATGTCTTTTTTGTTAAAACCAATATTATAACCTGAATCCAGTTTCAAAAGCACAGTCCCCTTTTCATTTTCAGGGCTTTCCAAAAGGATTCCTTCATAAATCAGTTTTGTAAGATGAACTTCAACATAATCTCCAGGTTTTGCTGCTGTTTTTTCCATAAGATAGGATGTTAAATTAGATATAAAAAGTTATTGAGATAAATCAAGTAAGTATTATCCCAAAAAGTTTAAGAATTTTTTTAATTATTTCCCAAACAACTTGTTTGTTGTTAGATTTGTCTAATTCTTTATTAAGTTCATTAATAAGATTTTGTACTTGGATTTGATTATCAACAGATAAATTCATGATATTTCCCCCAATAGTAGGATTTATTTGAACTGAAATCTGATTTGACGAAGAATTTTCCTTTTTTTGTTCAATGGGTAAAGGAACATCGAAATACCTTAAAATTTTTTTAATAGCACTTTTAATAGTTTCAACTACCGCAGCACTTTTGCTAGTAGTATAACCAGAATCTATTTCGTCGAGAATATCATTTAATTCTACAAGTAAGTTATTTCTTCCTGAACCAAAAAAACCAATCTCAAAAAGGTTATCCAGTTTTTTTAAAATCTTCTCGTAAAATTTTTTGTAAAATGTTCCTTTTTCTTTATTTTCTTCAATAGAAGATTTTTCCATTATTTGGTATAAATCCAGACATTCATCAATAATATCTTTTTTTAATTGTTCATTCATATCTCTATTTTAGATTTCTCATTTAAATTAATTATTATTCTAAAAAAGAGGTGATAATTTTTCCTTTCCGTGGGGGGTGGGCGAGAGTTTTCACGAGTGCTTGTGATAATTAATTGCAACGAGTGGGGGCTCGAGTTGGTGGGACTACGGGCTTACGAGGAATTGAACCTCGATTAACCGGTCCGAAGCCGGTTGTTCTATCCGTTAAACTATAAGCCCAAGCATATTAGTATACTAGACAACAAGTTTTTATATATTATTTATTTTTATAAGTTATGCCTTTGGAAAATAATCACAATCACAAGAGGATAATTATCAGCATAAGCTCGCTTCTCGTCGCATTTATGATTGCAAGCAGTATTTTTATGTATCTTATTTTCACAAAACAAACAACAGACTTCAATGAATTAAACAACAGGCTGGATGACATCGAAGCAGATACTCAGCAAAAATTCAGTGAATTATCAGATAGTCTTTTAAAAACAAAAAATGATTTGCAGGAACTTGGTTTGCAGTTGGGAACTTTGGACGAGCAGATAATAAAATTAAAAGCATCAACAAGTGCAGATTTTTCAGGGATAATTGAGGGTGCAATAAAATCAGTTGTTACAATAAAAACAGATATCTCACAGGGTTCAGGATTCATAATTGCCGACGGAGGTTATGTAGTAACAAATGCTCACGTAATGGAAGGAGCAACAGCAGCAGGAATTGTCACTTATGATGAAGAGATGCATTCTGTTCTTAGAGTTGGAGAAAACGAGGTAATGGATATAGTCCTTTTGAAAATAACTGACGAAAGCTACTTGCCTCTGGAGTTGGAAAATTCAGATAATGTGCAGGTAGGAGAAAAAGTTATTGCAATAGGTAATCCTCTTGGCTTGCAATTTTCAGTTTCAGAAGGAATTGTCTCTGCGATACACAGAGAGGGTGCAAATGGAATTGAAGCATATATCCAGACAGACGCTGCATTAAATCCAGGAAATTCAGGAGGCCCTCTTATAAACAGTCAGGGAAAAGTCATAGGAATAAATAATTTCAAAGTCGGTGGAGGGGAAAGTCTTGGTTTTGCGCTTGAATCAAATTACATAAAAGAAATTGTCAATGATATTTCTCAGCAAGCATACGGAAGAGATTTAATATAAATATTTAAACAAAAATAATTTCAGATTATAATGAAAAAAAGCGAAGAAGGAATTGCAGCAAAAAAGAATGAAGATTTTTCTGAATGGTACACTCAAATTATTCAAAAAGCAGAGCTTGCTGATTTAAGATATAACATAAAAGGATTTTTAGTTTTCCAGCCTTGGTCTGTTCTCTCAATGGAAAAAATGTATGATTATATGGAAAAAAGATTGAGGCAAAAAGGGCACAAGCCTTACTGGTTCCCTGCAGTAATTCCCGAAAGTAATTTCAAAAAAGAAAGTTCTCATGTAAAAGGATTTACTCCTGAAGTTTTTTGGGTAACTCACGGCGGAACTAAAAAATTAGAAGAACCTCTTGCACTTCGCCCTACGAGTGAAACTGCATTTTATCAGATGTTTAATTTATGGATAAGAAGTTACAAAGATTTGCCTTTCAAGACTTATCAGAGAGCAAATGTGTTCAGGCACGAAACAAAAGCAACCCGCCCTTTTTTGCGAAGTAGAGAGTTTCATTGGATAGAAACACATTGCGTTCATGCAACAGAAGATGATGCGATGAAACAAGTTAAAGAGGATATGCAGACGACAAAGGAAGTTCTGCACGATATTTACGGGCTTCCGTTTATTTTCTTCGAGCGTCCGTCTTGGGACAAATTTGCAGGCGCTTACAAAACTTTTGCTGCAGATGTATTGAATCCCGACGGAAAAGTCATACAACAGCCTTCAACGCATATAATTGCGCCAAGTTTTGCAAAAGCATTTGGGATAACTTACAAAGACAAAGATGGAAAAGAAAAACCAGTTTACACAACTTGCTACGGTCCTGCAATTTCAAGAATTTTTGCGAGCATTATAATTGTTCACGGAGATGATAAAGGATTAAAATTCCCTTGGGAAATTGCACCTGTCAATGTAATGATAGTTCCGATACAGGAAGACAAAAAAATAAAAGAAAAAGCAGAAGCGCTGAAAAAAGAAATAGAAAAATTTGCAGACGTTGAAATAGACTATTCTGAAAGACGTCCTGGAGAAAAATTCAATCACTGGGAAATGAAAGGAATTCCTGTAAGAATCGATTTGGGATTAAAAGATTTGGAAAATAAAAAAGTTACTTTGTTCAGAAGAGATTTGGATAAAAAAGAAATAATAAACGAAAAAGAAGTTGTCAAAAGAGTAAAAGAAATATCAGAAGAATTTACAAAAAATTTAATAAAAAAAGCAGATAAAATTTTCCAGGATAGAATAAAAGATGCAAAGAACGTTAAGGAAATAAAAGAAGTCATAAAAAATGGAGGAATTGCAAGAGTTGAATTTTGTTCAGTTGATAAAGCTGGAGAAAAATGCGCTGAAATTGTTGAAAAGGAAATTGGAGCTGAAGTTAGAGGAACAAAGCTTGATGAAACCCAAAAGCCAAAAGGCAAATGTGCAGTTTGCGGAGGAAAGGCAAACCATATTGTTTACATAGCGAGGGCATACTAGCCCTTTAGAAATCTGTTTCTATACTTACTTGTAATACACTGAGTCAAGTTCGTTTTCTAATAAGAGAGTTCTTTCAAGTAATTGGCTCAACTCTTTTTCCAAGTACTCTTTCTCTTTTTCTTTATATTTTTTTTCTGTCATTATGGTATAAGTTAAGTTCATATTCTATCTAAATTGAGGAGAAAAACCGAAATTCAATCCAGGTAGAAACGCTGAATTAAATTAACGGAAATTTAATTGAAGTTAGGACTAAGCAATAAAGTCTGTTACAAGCCAAGTGATTAATTCCTCTCTTCATATTCCTGAAAATAAATTCTCCTTTTTATAGTTTTCGTATTATAAATCAGCATATTCTTCCCTAAGGATTTCAGCAAGCTCTTCAAGGTCCTTTTTATGTTTTAATTTTTCTGCATCAGTCATGTGGTGGTAATCTCCATCGATTGCAATAATATAATTTTCAATAAGATTGTCAGAAGATACTGGTTTCAGTTCGTTCGGATTTTCGTATGTTTTATTCATGTATTTATTTAGAATTCTCTAAGCCCCATCAAATTCAAGAACCAAGAGAATTCTTGATTTTATAGGACTGAAGCTAAAGCTAAAATAATGGAACAATTATCTGTTCTTTTATACATTTTAGCTTCTTGCATAGAATTCGTAAGTGCTTGGAATTTAAATAAATTTCTATTTATCAGATGTAGGCAATTTGAAAAGAGTCCAATTTCTTAAACCATTTTCGAGATAATCTTTTTCTTTCTGAGTCAAGAAAGAATCTAAAATTTTTTTTGTAAAATCTTTATGTCTATTTTTGTCTATTATATCAGAAAAATAATAAATAGAGGCTCCTTTCAGAATAGTTTTTATTTCAGAAGTGATATATCCTAATTTTTTATCT
>JAMCXF010000019.1 GCA_023475035.1 Candidatus Pacearchaeota archaeon | reverse complement strand
TATTGGGGAAAAGAATGATGAGAACAGCAAGAGTATCTTTCATGTAAGCAGGAACTCCTGTATGAATGTTAAAGTCAATGAATAATGTCTGTCCTCCTCGTGAAAATGCATTTTGCGAAGCAGCATAAATTGCTTCCTGCCCTCGCTGTTTCATAAAATTGTTTACTTCATCATCGGTAAGTGCAGTCATAGGCTCCTTTTCCATTTCTCCCAGTTTCATCTCTTCCTTCTCAATAATCTCCTGCAATTCTAGAGTAAATTTGTAATTCTCTTTCATTGAAGTCAACTGTTTTTTTCTGTCAGCAATTTTTTGCAATCCTTTCTCTTTCAAGTCAGATTCAATTAAGGGAGCATACATTATATTAAAATAACCGACACCGAGAGCTCCTGCATAATATGCTTGCATTGCTGCAAAAAATGTGTTCAGATGTCCTGTAAGAGTTTCTGTGTGTTTCGGAGGCGATGACGATGTCTGTAAATTATCCAATTCAAGCCCGTATTTTTTCAGATATTCAAGAGAATGCGCAGAACAATAAACTCTTGTAATCAAGTCCAAATCGTGCAAATGTATTTCTGCATCTGAATGAGCTTTTGCAATTTCTCCATCGAAAACCCTGCTCAATGCATATTCTTTTCCGATTTTTCCTGATATTGTAAAGTTTACTGCTTCAGGATTATTTGATTTTATATTGCTGTTCTCATCATTCTTTTCCCCAATTATTTTTTCCAAGTCACTTTTTGGAATTGTAAAATTTTTGTATCTTTCAGCGGCTTCAAAAAGTTTCTTTTTCATTAATTCAACACCAGCAACTTCCCTGATTATTCCTGTTGTTACAGTTTCCATTCCTGAAAGAACAATTGTGTTCTCAACAACTTTTGCAATAGTCTGCGCCGTTTCCAAGTCTAAATATGCTTCTTCAATAAGTGAGTCTCTTATTTTGTTTCTATTCCACGGCAATGAATTGTCGTCGGTTTGCGAAGCAACCATAAGGAAACTGTCAGTTGAACTTTTATGCCCCTTTTCGCCGAGAATTCTTACTTCCCTTCTTTTTTCTGAATAATCCATAAAAGAATTTGCAACATTTTCAAATCCTAACTCTTTAATTGATTTAATCGCCATCTCATTTATATAATCAACATTCGGCATATTGCCGTTTCCGGAAAGTTTTTCCAATGTTTTTTCTGTGCAGCTCTTAACAACTTTCTCGTCATAATGCCCGACGCTTTCAAAAGATTTTTTTATCGCTTTTTCGATTTTTGATTCATCAAACGGAACAAGCATTCCGTCTCTTTTTTTTACAACTCTTGGAATTTTTTTCTTTTTTTCTATCATAATTTATTTATCTCCTGTTTGAAATCATTTGCATCCTGAAAATCTCTGTAAACCGAAGCAAATCTTATGTAAGCGACATTGTCAATTTTTTTTATTTTCTTCATTACTAATCCGCCAATTTCAAAAGTGGTGACTTCTTTTTTCCCTCTTTTCCTTATTTGTTCTTCAATTTCGTTTATCATTTTGTAAATTTTTTCTTTTCCGACAGGACGTTTCTCAAATGCTTTGTTGATTCCTCTTTCAAGTTTTTCCCTGTCAAATTTTTCCCGTCTGCCATCTTTTTTTATTACATAAATATCTTCAGGCGCGATTTTTTCATATGTCGTGAATCTTTTGCCGCATTTCAGGCATTCACGTCTCCGTCTTATTCCTTCTGGCGATTTTCTTTTGTTAGTTACCTTAGACTCTTTATGAAAACAATATGGGCATTCCATTATAAATTATCCGCCGTGAGCAGTATTGTAAAGGGAAGATTAAGTACAATATATTGTATATATCCCCCTCTTTTTTGCTATCGCTTGTATAAGCAAGAAAGATAAAAAAAAGAACTATTTAAACATTTATTCCTACCAAAACATAATGACACACTCGTACAAGAATTTTCAAAGAAAAGGACATTTGATGGTCAGGGGAAACTTGGTTCCCTTAACTTTTTAAACCATAAAATATATACTATACTATGGTGATGTTTGATTCTTGGACTAATCTGCCCGCGGAAATTTCTCCGTGGATGATTGTAGGATTCATACTTATTTCAATATGGTCTCTAATCTGGAAAGGAATTGCTTTATGGAAGGCTGCAAAAAGAGATGCTACGCCTTGGTTTGTAATTTTATTAATGTTCAACACAGTTGGAATTTTGGAAATACTTTACATTTTCCTTTTTTCTAAGATGAAATACAGCAGAGCAAAAAAGACAAAAACAGGAAAGAAGAGAAGATAACATTCCCATACACAAATTCTTTTAAATAAATAATTTCTTATTCCTCAATGGAAGAAGATTGTTTCTTATATGACGTTTTTTTGATTTGCACTGTTCGTGAAGCGGATGAAAACGACAAAAAATTTCTTGAAGATTATGTTCTGAAATTAGAATCTGAAGGAAAAAAAGTATATTATCCAGCACGCGACACCAATCAGGTTGATGAATCAGGAGGATATAGAATTTGTGTCGATAATATCACTGCAGGAAAAAAATCAAGGGAATTTCACGTGTATTGGACTCAAAAAAGCGAGGGTACAAAATTTGATTTGGGCAGCTCTTTTTATCAGCATCTTTTTGAAAATAAAGACATCAAATTAGCCAACAGAAGCAATGTTGAAGAAATTGTTAAACAGCAAAAAAAAGAAGGGAAGAAAAAAAGTTTTGAAATGGTTCTTTTAGATTTGGATGATTTATCTAAAAAGTAATTATCTTAATGAAATTCTTTGAATTTCATTTGTGCTGAACTTCTGTTCAGTCATTTAATCATCTCGCACATTCTGCATATCTTTTTTCTCGACGGCTCCCCGCATTTTTCACAATAATGCAGTTCAGCATCTTCTGATTTTAATTTCTGAATTTTATCAGAAAGCTTGTCGAAATTTTTCATTATATTTTCTTTCTCTTTTTTAGAAAGTGAATTTGTAAACTGTCTTATTTGAATTCTGTAAGAATCAATTGCGCAGGGGCAATGCTCAAAAACAACAGGAAGTTTTTTCTTTTTCGCATATTCCCTAATGTCATTTTCAGCAATGTAAAATAATGGCTTTATCCTTGTAATAAATTTCTTGTCTTTTACGTTTCTTGTAATTGCTCCTGAATTCGCGCTTAACTGCGGGCTTCCTTTCAGAATATTCATCAGAAAAGTCTGCGCTTCGTCGTCGAGATTGTGCCCCGTTGCAATTTTGTTCACTTTCAGTTTTCTCGCTTCTCTGTTCATTATCCATTTTTTTATGACTCCGCAAATTGCGCAGTTTTTCAGCCCTTTTCCGTGGCTGGTTTGTATCGCAGTCCGTATGTAGCACATGCTCCCGCCCATTTCATTTTTTATGTTATAAATATGAAGATTAATTCCGAGATTATTGCAAAGTTTTTCAACAGCTTCTAGACATTTCTTGCTGTATTCTCCCATCGACAAATTAATATGAAATCCCTCAATATTATATCCAAATTTCTTGAGAAGATAAGCAGTTACAGTAGAATCTTTTCCTCCTGAAAGTGCAACTAAGATTTTATCCTTCTTGTTCAGTTTTATTTTTTCAAGAGTTTGCTTAAATTTTTGTTCAAGTTCCATAAAATGAAGAAATAAAGTTAGTTTTTATAATTTAACTATATCTTTTTCTTTCTCAACAAATTCGCATTTGTCACAACAGTTATAGAAGACAAAGCCATTGCAATTTCTGCAATAACAGGATGCAAAACTCCTGCGACAGCAAGAGGAACAGCAACCATATTGTAGGCAAAAGCCCAGAATAAATTCTGTTTTATTTTCTTGAATGTTTCTTTTGAAAGATTTATTGCAGCAACAACTCCTCTTAAATTGCCTCTTGCGAGAACAATATCTCCTGATTCAATTGCGATGTCTGTTCCTGTTCCCATTGCAATTCCGACATTGCTTTGTTTAAGTGCAGGAGCATCATTAATTCCGTCGCCGACAAATGCAGTCATTCCTTTTCTCTGAAGTTCTTTTATTTTTCTTGCTTTGTCTTCGGGGAGAACATTTGCAATAACTTCAACAATGCCGACTTCTTTTGCAATCGCCCTCGCTGTTGTCTCATTGTCGCCGGTTATCATTATTGTCCTGTAGCCCTGCATATTTAATGCATTGATAGCCTTGACTGAATCTTCCTTCGGAGTGTCAGCGACTGCAATCACGCCAAGAACTTTTTTATTTTCGGCAACAATCATTGTTGTCTTGCCCTCTCTTTCAAATTGATTGATTATACTTTCAAATTTGTCTAATGAAATTTTTTCTTCATTCATCAGTGTTCTGTTTCCGATTGTTATTTTTTTATTGCTGATTTTCCCTTCAACTCCTCTTCCTCTCAAAATTTTGAAATTCTTTACACTCTTCAGTTTTCTTTTTCCGTATTTTTCAACAATTGCTTTTGCAATAGGATGTTCGCTTAAATTTTCAACCGATGCAGCAGTTTCAAGAATATAGCTTTCCATTCTCTCAGGATAAATATTTGTAACTTCAGGAAGTCCTTTTGTGATTGTCCCTGTCTTATCAAATACAACAAACTTGACTTCTCTTATTGTCTGTATTGCTTCTCCTTTCCTGATTAAGATTCCTCTCTTCGCACCCATTCCGCTTCCGACCATTAATGCCGTCGGTGTTGCTAATCCTAAAGCGCAGGGACATGCGATGACTAAAACAGAAATTGCAACAGAAAACGCTCTGCTTAAATTTTGCGTGAAATAAAACCATCCGCCGAAAGTAAGAACAGCAAGAATCAAAACTGCAGGAACAAAAATGCTTGTTATCTTGTCTGCCAAAACCTGAATAGGAACTTTACTTCCCTGCGCCTCTTCTACCAGTTGAATTATGTGGCTGAGGAAAGTGTCTTTTCCGATTTTTGTCGCTCTTACATAAAGTATCCCGTCCTGATTTATCGTCGCGCCTGTAACATTGCTTCCTTTTTTCTTGTCAACAGGGAGACTCTCTCCTGTAATCATAGATTCATTCACAGCAGATTCTCCTTTGATAACAATTCCGTCAGTGGGGATTTTTTCTCCTGGTTTTATAACCATAACATCACCGACAGCAACTTCTTCAATAGAAATTTCTATTTCCTGTCCATTTCGCAAAACTCTGGCTTTCTTCGCGCCAAGCTTCAATAATTTCCTGATTTCTTGAGATGCTCTTCCTCTCGCTTTGACTTCAACATATTTCCCTGTTATGTAAAAAGCCATAATCATCGCGGAAATTCCCGAGTAATCCTGAATCTCAAAAAATAAACTGAATATTCCTGTAAAGTAAGCAACTAATGTTCCCAATGCAATCAGGGAATCCATATTAAAATAAAATGTGAAAAATCCCCTCATTCCGCCTTTTATCGTCGTCCATCCGAAAATAAAAACAACAGGAAAACTCACAATTAGTAAAATAATAATCATAATATTTTCAGGCAAAATATCCATCATAAAAAATCTTGTAATAATCATAAAAATCGCTATCGGAACAGCAAAAAGCCAGGAGCCGATTACTTTTCTTTTCCATTGTGTAATTTCCCAGTTTTCAATAGGCGTGTCGTGATGATGAGCGTATTCAGGATTCTCCGGAATTTCTGATTGAGATGCATCATGCACGTGTTCTATATGATGTTCGTGTTTCTTAATCATAAATTATTTTCCTGACATTATATCCCGCTCTTTTTACTGCTTTCACCAGTTCTTCTTCACTTATATTTTCTTCGCATTCAAGCATTCCTTTGTTCAGCAAAACAGACACACTCGCTTTTTTTACTGCAGGAATTTTTTTCAGGCTTCGCTCCACATTTGAAGCGCAGGAAGCGCAGTGCATTCCGGAAATTTCCAGTTTTATTTTTTTCATTATAAATTAAATATTTTATTTTTTAATAACTTATTCCTCGAGAACTTTTGCAGGATATTTTTTGAACACTTCAAGAGCCAGTATTTCTCCCTTTGAAACTCTTGCTGAATCGTAATTTACCGCAAACTTATTCGGAAGACTGAATTCAACAGAACTGACTCCTTCAAGCGATTTTAGTTCTCCCGAAATCAGGGAAGCGTGTCCTGAACAGGGAATAGCGACGCTGATTTTTAACAATGAATTTCCTGTTATCACTTCTCCTGTTACCCCAATGTTTGCTGTCAGAGGGAAAATAAAAAAGAAAAAAAGAAGATTAATTCCTACAGTCAGTCCGTACATAGTCATAAGATATTTTTTCTTCTTTTTCACGCCTTCCAGAGAAAGCATTTTATTTTTTCTTAAGTATAAAACAGAAGATAATGTCGCAAACCCCAGCGATATTGCAATCATATAATAGAATATATTCTTGTCCATTAATAGCGGTTTGAAAAATTGCATAAGCACAGTAGAACCGAGAATTGAAGCAATAACAAAAAGGATGCATCCAATATGGGGGATTATACCATAAAATATTCCTTTGGCGACTTTCCCGTCATTTTCTTTTTTCTTGCAGCAGTCAGGTAATTCATTTTCCATGAAAAGTTAAGAGTTATGTTTTTTATATAATCTTTGATGCAACTAGTTTCATTTCAAACTTTCATCTTTCCCATTAATACAATAATACATCTTCTTAAAATTCATCTCTTTATGCACAGGACAGCCAGGACATAGACAACCTAATTTTTTATTTATACATTTACTTTTTCCATTGAAACAAAATGCAATTCTTTCATTGCAATTTACATAACTCGGGCAATTTCTGCATATGCATAACTTTTCCGCTTTCTTAGAATCCATTTTTAAGAGACTATAATTGTTCCCTTCATTGAAGAATGTGGTGAACAATGATAATTAAAAGTTCCTGCTGTACTGAAAGTGTGAGAATAAGTTTCTCCGTTGCTAAGAAATTCCGAATCAAGTTCATTTCCTGAATCAGAAGTTACTGTATGTGAAACCCCCTGAAGATTTGTCCATATAACTGTATCTCCTACGCTGATTGTCAAACTTGAAGGACTAAAAGCAAAGTTGTCTATTTCTACATTATGCGTTTGAGCTCCAGAAGTTTCTGGCGGACTTGTCTCTGGTGTTGTTTCAGGAGGGGTTGTCTCAGGAGGTGTAGTTTCAGGTTCAATATTTGATGCGTATTGATTAGCAATAAAAAATCCAATTCCTCCTGTGATTAGTAAAACTGCAACAACTGCAACGATAATCAAATTAGTTTTCATTTTCTTTTTCTCATATTAGCAACTTTGCTGAATATGTAAGTTATTCCCCCGATAAATGCGAAATGAACAATCCCGACAAGAGCAGTTGCGTAAAGCCCAACAGAAGGAAAAGTGAAGTAATAATAAATTCCGAATATGATTGTTCCTAAAATTCCGACAATTGCAGACTTCATCAGCAAACTGATTTTTTTCTTTTCTGTAAATAAAAACACTAAAAAGAAAGTTAATGCAACAACAATTGATTTTGTCATTCCGTAATATGTAGGAGCAAAATAAGTTTCATAAGTAAATCCTGTGTCAACTCCATAAAGCAGAGGATCAAGAATAAATCTGTGTCCGATATTAAGTTCAAGAATGCCGACGAGAATCCCAACAAATATAGCAGACAAAGTTAACTTTGGAATCAAACCTTTTATTTTTTTAATTAACATATCTCCTCTTGATAAAATAAGTTAGTAAATAGAATTTAAAAAACTATCTTCTTCCGTGAGAATAATTTCTGTTTCCTCTTGGGGAAAAATTTCTTCTGCCAGAATCTCTTCGTGGTTGAAAGTCTCTTCTTGGAGAATCTCGTCTGCCGAAATTTCCTCTGTCTGAAAACTCTCTTCTCCCAAAATCCCCACCACGATTGCTTTTTCTGAATTCTGGTTTTATAATAACGTATTCAAATTCAGGAAGTTTTTCTTCTTCAATTTCAAATGAATCATCTTCCATTATTTTTCTAAAAAGAGGGTAATCTTCGCTTGATAAAATGTTTATTACTTTTCCTTCGTTTCCTGCTCTTGCTGTTCTTCCGATTCTGTGGACATAGTCGTTGCTTAATTTCGGCATGTTGTAATTATAAACATAAGTTACTCCTTTGATGTCTAATCCTCTTCCTGCAACGTCGGTGCATACAAGGACTTTTGCATTCTGTCTCTGGAAATCTCCGAGAATTCTTGTTCTGTTATTTTGCGTAAGCCCTCCGTGAATTGCTATCGCATTGATTCCCATCCTGTTCAAATTTTTGTAAACAAAATCAACATTTCTTCTAGTGTTGCAAAACACCATCGCCATTCCTGGAGTTTTTTTTAGCAAATGAACAAATAATGAAAATTTTCTTTCAGCAGGAACATCGTAATAAACTTGCTTTAATTTTTTTGGGTCAACCTGCGATTCTGCAGAAACCTGAACAGCATTTATTGTATGTTTCTTTGCGAGATAGTCTATATCTGCAGAAATTGTTGCAGAGAACATCATTGTCTGTCTTTCTTTCGGGCAGTAGTGCAAAATATTTTCGACATCTCTGCTGAAGCCCATATCAAACATTCTGTCAACTTCATCGAGGACAAGAATTTTTACATTTGTCAGGTTCATTGTTCTTCTGTTTATGTGGTCAAGAATTCTTCCGGGAGTTCCGATTACAACATCTGCTCTTCCAAGCTGTCTTATTTGCGGGCCAATATTAACTCCTCCGTAAACAGCGAGAACATTTAATCTTTTATTTTTTGAAAAATATTTGATTGAACTTGCAACCTGGTCTGCCAATTCTCTTGTTGGCGTAAGAATTAATGCCTGAATATTTTGATTAGGAACCAAGTTTTCAATAATTGCAGATGCAAAAGCAAGTGTTTTTCCGCTCCCAGTCGCAGAGCCTCCGATTATGTCTTTCCCAGCTAGAGCTAAGGGAATCGTCTTCTCCTGAATTTCTGAAGGGGCTTGAAAGCCGGCTTCTTTCAAGACGTAGAGTACTTCTTTGCTTAGTCCAAGTTTTTCAAATTGTTCCATGTTCTTCTAAGTTTTTTACTTAATTCGAATTTTATTCGGTATTTCTAACAAGAAATGTATAATCTATAGCAATACCCGGTCTATAGATTAATGGGAATCGCTATCAATATTTTCTTATTTTCTATATAGTTGCAGGGAAATCGTGGTTTATAAAAGTATGGAATTAATCTTTCAGCACTACAATGTTATTCATTCCCCGTCTCTTTCTCTCAATTAATTGCTTTGATTCCAGCTTGTCAAGAAGTCTAGTTATTCCAACTTTTCCTATTCCTAATTTTTCCATAAGGGTTTTCTGGAATATTGCTCCGTTTTCATTCTGAAGAATTTCAACAGCTTCTTTCTCGTTCTTTTCTAAACCGTCGAGATTTAATTTTTTCTTTTTCTCTTTGATTGTCTTGACAATTATTCTTTCTTTTGGTTTTGTAATCATAATTACAATTCCTATAATGAAAACTATCAGAGTAATGCTGAGGCTTATCCATAATTGTGCGTTCATTGTGTCGTACATCGTACATTCTGGCCCGTGAGAACAGCTCATTTCAGCAACAGTTTTTTAGGGTAAAGTTGAAAATCAA
>JAMCXF010000037.1 GCA_023475035.1 Candidatus Pacearchaeota archaeon | reverse complement strand
GGACATATTCACCGTTCGCTGCTAACAAACGATTACTACAGATTCCGGCGTCATGCGGGTGGGTTTCAACCCGCAATCTGAACTGAGATAGGTTTTATGGGATTAGCTTCACCTTTCGGTGTTGCATCTCATTGTATCTACCATTGACGCGCGCGTGTCGCCCAGGGTATTTAGGCTGTACTCACCTAACGTAGCCCACACTTTCATCTTTGTTACCAAAGCAATCTGTATATTGGTATTTTAAATATACATGTGGGTCTTGCCTGTTACCTGATTTAACAGGTCACTTCACAGCACAGGCTGACGTCGGCCATGCAACTCCTCTCAGCGTGTCAGGTAAGTTATTTTAAATCCAGTTGATCCTGCTGTCGATCCTGGTGAGGTTCACGGTGTAGAATCTAATTGAACCGCACGCGTCACCTGTTGTAGTGTCTCCCCGCCAATTCCTTTAAGTTTCGGCCTTGCGGCTATACTTCCCAGGTAGCGCACTCTTCGGCTTCCCTTCAGCACCAATGCCTCCCGAAGAGGTACTGATGTTTAGTGCGCAGTGTTTACTGCTAGGACTACAAGGGTATCTAATCCTTTTTGCGCCCCTAGCCTTCATCCTTAACTGTCAGAACTGTCCTCGCAAGATGCCTTCGCTGTTGTGAGTCTGCTCAAGATTAACACATTTTACCGTTACTTTGAACATACTTCTTGCGTCTTCCAGTCTCTAGTCTAACAGTATTCCTCGCACGCCCTGCCCTTGAGAGACAGGATTTCACAAGGAACTTATTAAACAAGCTACGGATGTTTTAGACCCAATAATGATGGCTGCGACTTGGACCGCTAGGATTACCGCGGCGGCTGGCACTAGTCTTACCCAGTCCTTATTCTCCAAACTTTTTAGATTTGGCAAAAGCTTTTCATTGAAAAGCACTCTGGCTCGCTTTGTCACGCTTGCGCGCATTGCAAAAGATTCCTACCTGCTGCACCCCGTAGGGCTGGGAATAGTGTCTCAGATTCCCTCTCAGGGCCTCTCCGCTAAGAGCCCTTACGGATCACAGGCTTGGTGGGCTATTACCCCGCCAACTACCTAATCCGCCGCAGCCCCATCCTTAAGCTCGAGTTTTGGAGACAAATCGTTCCAGGGTATGTCTCCTATCAAGTATTATCCTCAGTTTCCCGAGGTTATCCTTGACTTAAGGGTAGGTTAGCTACGTGTTACTGAGCAGTTCGCCTTCTCGCGAAAGACTTGCATGTCTAAGTGTAAACCAGAGAGCCGCAGCCGCCAGCAGGATCAACTGGATTTAAAATAATATCATTAATTTATCGACGATAACGTCAAAAATTTCTATTACGCATTTTCTTATGTAAGAAAGAAAACACTTCACACAAAATTCCTTATCCTTACTATTGGCATTGACTATCAATTATTAGAACTACAACTAAAATGACTACTTCTACATACATCATACTTTAATGTTACAAAGGTTTGTATATCTTAAAGCACTCATTCTAATTATAGTTTGTTCAGAAAAAAGATATTTATAAACCTTTCTGAGAATTAATTTATCGTCGATAATTATAGAAAATCTTCTACGTTAAAAGCGAACTTCAATGGTTGCGGATTCATAATCTCTGATGTTGAAACCTGCTTGTTTTCTTTTTCAGATTTTAGATATATTTCTTTCAGCCCTTCTTCAAGACTTTTTCCTTTAGGTAAATTTTCTTTTTTTATTATGCATGCAGCAACAAGGTGATATTTTCCTTTAGTAATTCCCATTGGCATTCCCATATAATATCTGTCTTTGGTTACTTCATATGCTACAACATCAACTGTATTTGCCATAATTATTTCAACAATTTATCATTTAAAAACACTTATATATTTCAGAATATTATTTTTATAATGTCATTAAAGACATATCAAAAAAAGAGGAAGTTCGTCGGAAAAGGAAAAACTATAGAGCCAAAAGGGGAAATAAAAAAATCTATTTCTAAACAACTTCGCTTTGTAATTCACGAACATCATGCATCGCATTTGCATTGGGATTTGCGTCTTGAAATGAATGGTGTTTTGAAAAGTTGGGCAGTGCCGAAAGTTCCGCCAGCGACGAAAGGAATTAAAAGATTGGCGATGCACGTCGAAGACCATCCTTTAAGCTACATAAATTTTCACGGCGTGATTCCCGAGGGAAATTACGGAGCAGGAAAAGTTTTAATCTGGGACAAGGGAAAATATAATCTTGTCGAACAAAACTCAAATAAAATTATTTTTGAACTTCACGGAAAAAAACTGAAAGGAAAATACGCGCTGATAAAAACTTCTTATGGAGCAAAGTCCGGAAAAAGCTGGTTATTCTTCAAGTTGTAATTCCATTCCTGTCCGTGGGATTGCTTGATAATTAACACCAAACTTTTTGTAAATAATTTCCTGCATTATCTCTTTTGATTTTGCAAAATTATCATCTAATCTTTTTTGTTCTATTTTAGGATCTAAACCTTTTGCTTCCATCCTTTCTTTTTCAGGCCCATATAATTTCAGCGGGAAAATCCAAGTCTTCAAATAAAATTCATCGCCAAACTTTTTAGCTCCCTTTTCCATAAAACTTTCAAGTGTTTCGGGATTTGGGTCATAAATAAACGGATAAGCATCAATTCCCGCCCTTACTAATTTATCAAAAGAGTACCATCTTTCATCGTCGAGAAAAGCATATTCTTTATTCGGAGTTCCGTCTTTATTTGTTAATCCTGAAGCTTTCAAAAAACTTTCAGTGTCTGTTCCTTTGAATGAACACAAAACTCCAAAATTTCTGTAATTTCCAATTTTCTCAAAAAAATATTCACTGACATCATTGTTTTCCTCGAGAAAATCCAAAAAATGTCCTGTTGTCAAATTTGTTTCTCCCTGAAAAAAAACTTCTTTGGATAATCCTTTTATATCTAATAAAGTAAGCATATCCATCCATTGGAAAGGTGCGAGAGTTGGTTCTCCTCCCGAAGTTCTGATGCAGTTTAATGTTTGTTTTTTTCTTTCTTCCCTAAATGCATTCAAAATTTCTTTCATTGAAAAATATGCAGCGCCATTATTTTCCAAACAATTTTTATTTGCATCGTCGACATAACACCAAGGACAAAAAATATTGCAACCTTTTATTTGTGAAATAAAAACTCTGTTATAATCCTGAAGTTTTGCATTGTGCAAAGCGTGAAAAGCCCAGTAAGACATGTCAAATTCATTTCTCAAAGCTCCGAAAACTTTTTCATTGTCTTTAAAGTTCATTAATTCTTTTCCCTGCCTTCGCATCTCATCATCGTCAAAAGCTTTGGAATTTATTTTTATTCTGAAATAATCACCAATCAATGCAGTTCTTTGTTCAATATCTTTTTGCTGTGAAGTTCCTTTAAAATTTGCAAGCAAATATTTTTTCTCTCCTGTTTTAGTGTCAATGCAGTTTATTTTATTATACAAAGAATAACAATGTTCCACCCACTTTTTCAAATCCATAATCAATCTAATAATAAACTCTTTTTAAACAAATATTTAATTGAAAATATATTTTAAAATTTCATCCATCTTCCCTCGATGATTGGAAGAAGCTGGATAAGCCCGTTCTCATAGCAGACAGCATTTGTTGCTATTGAGGCATTTCCATACCCTGCTGCATAAGGCAAATCTAATTGTGAATTTGTTCCTACAATATAAGTATCTCCGTAAATCTCAGAACGATGTTTATCTCCGCTGACACTTTTCCCTCCTCCGATTATTTCTTGGGCTTTTGCATTTCCTCCGCGCGAACCAAAATTTCCCTTGTCTCCGTGAATTGCTAACTGATATCCGTGAATTCTTAAGTTAGAATTTAATCTGAGAAACTTTATTCTCTCAGGAATTTTTCCGAATTTTTTCATTCCCATTTCAATTAAGTAAGAGCCGTCATCAATTTCTTTTTCAGGAAGACCCAATGAAATTCCTTTTTCAAAAAGATAAGCGCCCATTTCTGCATTCCAAAATTCATTCATCCATGCACCATCGTTGATATATCTTGGCAAAAATCTGTGGTGATTTGAAGAAACAATGTAAAAATCTGTATTCTTCCCTGCCATCTTACAAAGATTCATCAGCTCTTTATAATCCGATTCTAATTCATCTTCTAAGGACAATCTCCCTCGCTTGAACTCTCTGACTCTGCCCATTATATTTTCTTTGTCGTGATAATTAACACTATGCCCGTTGAAAAAATCATGAAGAATTATTCTTTTAGGCTTGAATTTTTCAATCATCTCATAAGTTGCCTTGACCGCCCTTTCATCGTGGTCGCCCCAGTGATAATCTCCAATCACCATAAAATCAACTCCAACTTTTTGCGGAGTGGTATCTCCCTGATAAAACTTTCCTCTGTCTACAAATTTCCCATTTTTCATTGCTCGTATATTTGATATGTTATAATAGACATCATCTAAAACTTCCACTAATAAAGCTCCGAAGACGTGATCTCTTTCAGCAGTGTCTCCTCGGTGATTTGCCGTGTTGTAATTTGGCATTGTTACAGCACCAGGAGTGTAAATATATCTCGGCAAATCCGCATTAAAAACAGGAACAGGTGAAAATCTTTGTTTTGTATGGGCAAAAATTAATGAAGAATTATATTTGCTGACTAATTTGGATTTTCCTGTTGCAGGGTCTACATTTTGCGGAGGAACAACAATGTCTCTTATCTGGATATTTTTATTTAATATTTTTCTTTCCCCATAAAAAAGTTCTTTTTTATTTCTTAAATCTCCGTGCAATAATTCTTCATGGGTATTTTTTCCCGCAACCGGAAGAATTACCAGTTCTGCGCTGTTTTCTTTGCAGTATGTTTCAAGCCCTTTCAAAAAATAATAATGAGGAACTGCTTTTGCTCTTCCTCCTCCCCAGGGAAGTTCATCACCGTCTTTGTTTATGTAATAGCATAATTGTGCAGAAGTTATCAAATATTTTTTGCTCATGTCATTGATAAACCCTCTTTTTCGTATCTCCGACAGACAACGCAAGTTCAGGATTTAATTTTTCGATTTCCCTGATGCCGCCGTTCCAGCTGATTCTCCATATAGGTTTTCCCATCTCTGACAGCATTTTCAGTTCCCCGAAAATTCCTGCGCCGTACATTCCGTCCTCGAAAGGCAATCCTATACCTGCTGACATCTTCGGCAAAATTTCTTCAAAATAATATTTCATCCCATTCCCAAAATTTTCTTTCCAAAATTTGTAATTTTCCTGATGATACTGCTGATTTGGATTTTCAAGAGTGTAGCGGGGAAAACCTAATTTTATTATTTCCACAAGGACTTTCTCTAAATCAGTGTTGTAAGTATTTATCGGATGCGCAAAATAAATGCTATTTGGTTTAATGAGCCTAGAAATCTCTTCACGTCTTTTTTCTGTCTCTTCTTCTAAGAGCATAATGACAAATATTTTTTATATTTTTAAACAACTATATACTGCAAAATATATATCCAAGTTTATTTTTTAATCAGGCGTTACCGCAAATCTAAATCCAAGGAAATCGATAGGTGTCCTCGCGCAGCAATAAATTTAAAAATAAAAATTTTTTATTAGATATATTGGAGGTAAAAGAGATGGATGCAAATTCTTTACAGCAGAGAATGAATGAGATTCAGAAGGATGCTTCTTTCTCAAATGCATTGGGAAAATTGCTTTCTGGAAGGCCTGGTTACAAGCCTGTTATAGAAACAAAGCAGGTAATTGTCAAATGCAAACATTGTGGAAAAATAATGGACGATTCTCAGAAATTCTGTGACGAGTGCGGAGCACGAGTTGAACGCCCTGCGAAAAATTAATTTTTATTTTTTATCTTCTATATAGAAATATTGCTCTGCAACTATATTTTTCTTATTAATTATTATAAAAGCGGGATTTCTAACACTCTCAAGATAAGTATCTTTCATTCTTCCAACAAAATCTTGACTCCTATAAAGATGTTTAGTAATCAATGCGGTATATTCTTTTAATCTAATCTCGTCATGATTTGTAGTATCTGCACATTTCTCACCAATAAAGGTTATTCCGTCAACGCAACTAAAAGATTTAATCTCCAAACTCATACATAAAAAAATTAATCAACCTTATTAAATATTATTATGCTAAGAATTAAACACCGAACTTCGCTTCAACTTTTTCAATTTTCTCTCTTGACTTGTCTTCCTCTTCCTCGCTTGTCCACCATTCCAAATCAGGAATGTCTGCCTCAATTCCTCTGGCTTTGCAATACCCTCTTGCAAGAAGATAAAAAATAACTCCTAAACTTTTAGGACTCTTATTATTTCCGATTACTATCTTGTTAGCTCCCTGAGCAAAATTATTTGTGTCACAAATCATCAAAACTTTCTTGTGAACATTTAGAGTGTCATGAAGTGAGTTTTTGTCAAGCCATGAATCGCAGACTATTGTAAGTTCATTTTCAAAAAAGTCCGGAAGTTTTGTATTTGTCAATATTCCGGCAGGGTACTTTTTTGTGAAAACTTTTATCCCTGTAACTTCTGAAAATTTCTTAGCTGCTTTCCAGCCAGCCTGTCTTTTGCATACAAGAATTACATCTTCAGGAGCAAAACCTGAAAGGTATTCTATCCCCTCTTTTAATTTCTCGTCAATAATATCAGTGTTGAAAATAGCAAGTCCGTCTGCTCTTCTTCTGTAAACGAATGGCTTCATGCTTGGAGTAACAACTCTTGTTCCAAGGTAAATTCCTGACTTGACATATTCTTCAAGAGGAATAAGCATGTCTGTCCTTTTCTTGACTTTGACTTTTTCTTTAAGCTCTTCTGTGCTGACTTCTTCGCCTTCAATTTTCTCTTTTAATTTTTTAACTTTTTCAAGAAGTTTCTTTTTCTTCTCTTCAAGCTCGCTTTCATTAGTAGTAGATTCTGCTTCTGCTTTTTTTTCCAACTCTTCCCCGCTCAATTCTTCAGCAGTTTCTTCTGTTTCTGTTTTTTTCTTTCTAGGCATAATATTTCAGAGAAAAAGTATATTTTTAAAGGTTTTCTATTACTTCTCAGCGCTATTCAAAACTATTTTCAATCTCAATAAGCCTGTTTATTTTTGCTTCTCTCTCGCTGCCAGTAATTCCGCATTTCAAAAAATCTGCCTGAAATCCGAAAGCCAAGTCAGCAAGAATTGATTCTTCAGTTTCTCCGCTTCTGTGGGAAAAAACAATCTTGATGTTGTTCGCTTTTGCAATCTCGCAAACTTCTTTTACTTTAATTAAAGAGCCAATTTGATTCGGCTTGACAATTATAGCGTTAATGCTTCTCTTGTTTATTGCTTTTATAAGACGTTCAGGATTTGTCGTAGTAAGGTCATCGCCTACAATTAATGTGTCAGGAAATCTCGCGCGAAGTTCTGCAAAACTCTCAAAATCATTTTCTTCAAAAGGATCCTCGACATAAAAAAGATTGAAATTTTTTATCAGGTTGCTGATATATTCAAGCTGTTCTTCTTTGTTCCTTTTGAATTGAGGATTTTCATATTTGTATTTTCCCCATCCGTAAAATGAAGAAGCAGCAATATCAATTCCGACAGGAACTTTTTCTTTTTTCAAAATTTCAAGAACTTCTTTTTCATTAAGCGAAACAGCCCACGCATCTTCATCGTTCTTTTTCCCGCTGAACTTGTTGTCTTTTTCTTCAAGAATTTTTTTTAACTTTTCTTTTATTCTTTTGCTTGTTTCAAAACACTTTTCAACATTTTTTTCATCAGGGATAATTTCAAATTCCTGAAAATCTGGTTTTTTTTCTAATGAAGAATGTTTTCCTCCGCCGATGCAATTTCCGACGAGGCGCGGAAATCTTGCAGGCTTTTTATTAATCAATTCCCAAATCTCTTCACCATCTTCTTCCGCCAGCGCTTTTAAAACCGCAGATTCAAATGCAAAAATCGTATTCGCCCCGACCTGCTTTGCAAGAATCTCCTCAATTTTTTTCAAGTCATCAAAATCATCAATCTCTTCGGAAAAATAACTACTCATTTGTTTTATTTTTTCTATGTCGCCTTCAATGCTTTTTTTATAAGTTTTCGCTTCGTATTTTCCTGTTGATTTTCCGCTTGGAGAAGACGCAGAAAAGTCGCCAACATTAGTTTTGATTGTTACAAGAATTGTCTTCTCGCCTCTTGAGTCTGAAATAGATTCAGCAGACACCCCAGTTATTTTCATGAATATTAAATGGCGAAAACTTATAAAAAGGTAATGAAAACATCTCAGTTATAAGAATCTCTTATCTCATAATTTGTCCCGCAATTAGAGCAATAATGAACTTTTTTCCCTATTGGGTATATCTTCTCTGTTCTTTGGTCTTGCACTAAAGGATGCACTTCTAGCATTTGTTTTCCGCAATTGCATTTTTTGAAAATCATTTTTCTTTCTTTATACCCAATTATTCTGCATAAATTGTTATTGGTTGGAGAATTAAACTCATATCCTATATTGTATTCGCCCATAGATTCCGAATACATTTTTGAATTTGTCGTGTTAACAGGAGTAGCATATTTTATTTTTGATAGCTCTTGAGATATTGTCTCTTCATCTAGTTCTGGCATTATACTGAAAAGTTCTTGAATATCATTAATGTTATACTTATATTCTCCTTTTTTCTTAATCTCTTGATAATGCCTTTTCAAAACTTTTTTCCCTAAACTAATTAATTGCTTTCTTGTTAATTCAATATCTGCAAATTTTTCTAATGACATATTCTTGTTAAGAAAAACAATAATTTATAAAATTTGAGTAGTAGAAATTTATTCCTACTCAGATTCGTCTGTTCCAGATTCTTCTTCAGCCATTTCGTCTTCGGGATTTGCAAGCTCCATTATTTCCCCGCTTTCAGAAATTTCTGATTCTTCTTCAGCTTCTTTGTTTTCTATTCCCTTTTCAGAAATTTGTTTTGCAACTACTCTTTTCAATCTTTCTTCTTTCTTTTGAGGGAAAGGACGTTTTATTGAAATTGGAAGTATTTCAGAATTAAGTTCTACTTCTGCAATTTTAAGAGCATCATAATTAATTTTTTCCAAATCTTCTTTGTCAATTTTTATCAGCAACGGAGCATTCATAGAAATCTGCAAAGCTCTTGCTCCAAGAATTCTTGCAGTCTCATATTTTGTAAATCCGGCTAACATCTTATTTTAAACTTTTTTCTATCCTTTTAAATATTTCCCGCTCTGATTTTTCTATTATATCAAGAACTTTATGAAATTCTTCAACACTTAATTCTTTAGCATTTCCTTTCTGCATTGAGTAAATTGTTCCGTCAGAACTTGCGATTGTAACTCTTGTCTCGCTTATGTCTTCTTCTTCTTTTGTCGGGTCAACTACAAGGCTGTTTCCAATTTTGTGAACAGTAATTGAAATAGGGACATCTTTTGATAATGGAACACTTTCATCTGTCCATTCTCCGAATAAAGTTTTTCCTTTCTCTTCGTCGTATTTTGGAATCTTCGCAGATTTCAAAGCAGCAATTGCCCCGATTCCTGCAGCGTCCAAAAGATTTCCATCGTCGTTGATTGTGTAAATATCTATGAAAACAGTCCAGACTTTTTCTCCTTCTTTTATGCAAAGTTTTCCTAATTCAATGAATTTGCTTTCTCTGATTCCTCTGTCAATAACTCTTGCAAGTTCTATTGAATCAAATGATGGAGGCCCAGCTTCAAATCTTGGAGAACTCAATGGAAGGAATTCTGCAGTAACCATAAGATTTCCCTTGTCCTGAGAATCTGGGTAAGGAGCACCAACATCCATTTTTATCCCGACAAAAGAAGAAGAAGAC
>JAMCXF010000041.1 GCA_023475035.1 Candidatus Pacearchaeota archaeon | reverse complement strand
TGTATTTTCAAAACCAAACTTGGAAATTCTGAAATCAAGGGATGGGTTGATTCTATTGTTACTTCTGCTCTTGCTGAATTTTTCGAGGAGAACCCTGCTGTTGCGAAGAAAATTGTTTCCAAGGCAGAAGCTGCTGCAAAAGCAAGAATGGCTGCTAAGAAAGCAAAAGAACTTGTCAGAAGAAAAAATGTTTTTTCACTTGGAGGACTTCCGGGAAAACTTGCAGATTGTTCAAGCAAAAAATCAGATGATACTGAACTTTATATTGTCGAGGGAGAATCTGCTGGAGGAAGCGCTAAGATGGCTCGTAACAAAGAAAATCAGGCAATACTTCCATTGAAAGGAAAAATTCTGAATGTTGAAAAATCAAATCCAATAAAAAGTTTGTCAAGCGAGGAAATTGCTAATTTAGTTACTGCAGTCGGCACTGGCGTCGGTGAGCAATTTGATTTGGAAAAATTGAGATACAGAAAAGTAGTAATAATGAGCGATGCTGATGTTGACGGGGAACATATCAAAACTCTCTTGCTTACTTTCTTTTTCAGATTCATGCCCAAATTAATTGAGAACGGAAATATTTATGTCGCTCTTCCACCACTGTTCAGAATAAGGAAAAATAAAGATTACTATGTTTATTCCGAAGAAGAATTGAAAAAAACACTTGAAAAATTAGAAACAAAAGAAGGAAATGTTACAAGGTTTAAAGGTCTGGGAGAAATGAGCGTTACTCAATTATGGGATACTACAATGAACCCGAAGACAAGAAAAATAAAAAAAATATTTGTTGACGATGCTGTTGAAGCAGACAGAGTATTTTCAATGCTGATGGGTGACGATGTCCAGGCAAGAAAAGAATTCATTCAAGAAAATGCACACGAGGCGAATTTAGACATATAAAATGACAAAACCAAAACAAGGAGAAATATACGAACACTTCAAGGGAAAGAACAGACTTTATGAAATTATGACTGTTGCAGGAGAAATTGTTTGGTATAAAAGTTTGTATGAAGATAAGGAAAGAAAAATATTTGTCGAAGATGTTTTTAAACGCCCATTGGAAGAGTTTTGTGGATATAAGGAATTTGACGAAGACTATACAAATTACGACGGAAAAGAATTCAAGAAAGGAGAAAAAGTAAAAAGATTCACTTTAGTAAAAGGATTGGAGAATAAAATCTAAAATGGCAAAATCAAAATTAGCAACACCTGACTGGATAAGAGAAGGATTTGATTCAAAAGCAGATTGGGAAAAAGCTCATGGAACTGCTAAAAAGAAAAAGAAGACTGATGAGAAAACTTTCAGAGTTAAGAAATGCCCAAAATGTGAAAGCTATAATGTTAATGTTGTTTTATCAGAAAAAGAAGGAAGCGATGATGATGAAGATTTGGAAAGTTCAAAAAAAGTAGTTGGAGAATGGGAATGCAAGAAATGTGGCTGGACAGGAAAAGATGTTGAAGAAGAGGAACTTACTGAGGATGAATTTATGAAATACTTAGATGAAAAGGGGGAGTCTGTCGCATGATAAAAGCATATTTTTTTGATTTAATGGGAACTTTAATTTATGTAGACAAAATGTCTCCTCTGAAAAATATTTTACCACGAGAGCAACATCAATTTCTTTTAAAGAATGACATAAGCAAATTTATTTCATCTGACAAGAACAGGAATGAAATAGAAAAAATATTATATTCCGCAGACATATCCATTTATTCTGACAGCGATACTGTAATCAAAACATTAAAAGATGAAGGATACAAACTTGCAATAATTTCAAATATATACTCAGTTACTAAGGACAAGATTGAAAATAATTTTAAAAATTTCCTGAACAATTTCGATGTTCTTACATGGTCTTGCGAATGCGGTTTGGTAAAACCTGACAAAGAAATATTTACTCATACCTTGGACAAATTAAACCGCGAATATAACCTTAACATTGCTTTAAATGAAGTAGTAATGATTGGCGATAGAATGGACCGAGATGTGCAACCCGCATTAGAGATAGGGATGAAAGCAAAACTAATTGACAGAACTAAACAGGGCTTGGAGGATGTAATATAATATGGCAGAAGACGAAGAAGAAATTACTGATGAAGATATTGAAGAGATAGAAGAAGCAGAAGAAAAAGAAGAGAAGGGAACTAAGAAGAAAGTTGTAGAAGAAAAGGAAAAAGAAATTGAAGATCCTAAGCGAGTGATTCCTGTTGAAGTTTCTGAAGAAATGAAGAAGGCATATCTTGATTATGCGATGTCGGTTATTGTTTCGAGAGCTATTCCTGCAATTGAAGACGGGCTTAAGCCTGTTCAGAGAAGAATCCTTTTTGCAATGCAACAAATGGGACTTAAACCAGGAACTCAGACAAAGAAATCGGCGAGAGTTGTCGGAGATGTTATTGGTAAATATCATCCTCACGGAGATACTGCTGTTTACGATGCTATGGTAAGAATGGCGCAGGATTTTTCTTTAAGATACCCTCTTGTTTACGGACAGGGAAATTTTGGTAGCATTGACGGAGACCCGCCTGCTGCTTATCGTTATACTGAAGCAAGACTGCAACATATTGCAATGGAACTTTTGGAAGACATAGATAAAGAAACTGTGAAGTTCACTCCTAACTTTGATAACTCTTTGAAAGAACCTGATTTGCTTCCTGGTAAGCTTCCTTCGTTAGTAATCAACGGGGCGACAGGAATTGCCGTCGGTATGGCTACAAATATTCCTCCTCACAACTTGAGAGAAGTTTGTGATGCTATTGTTGCTTACGTAAAAAATACTGACATAACTATTGAAGAACTGTGCAATATTGTTACAGGGCCTGATTTCCCTACTGGCGGAAGTGTTTCGGGAGATATGCTTGAATTGTACAAGACTGGAAAAGGAAGACTGATTATGAGAGGGAAAGTTTCTATTGAACAGATGAAAACAAAAGAGGCGATTGTCATAACTGAAATTCCTTACATGCTTAACAAAACTTCTCTTGTAGAGCAAATTGCTGATTTAATACAGAACAAAAAAATAAAAGATGTTTCTGATTTAAGAGATGAAAGTTCCAAGGGGAAAATAAGAATTGTTCTTGAATTGAGAAAAGGGGCAAGCGCTGATTTTGTAGTTAATTCTCTTTACAAATATACAAGACTTCAGGACAGTTTCAATGTTAATTTCCTTGCACTTGTAGGAGGACAGCCGAGAATTTTGAATTTGAAGAATGTTCTTGAAGAATATGTAAAACACAGAAAGATAATAATCACCAACAGGACAAAATTCGAGCTGAAAAAATCCAAAGACAGACTTGAAATTGTTGACGGATTGATAATTGCTTTGAAGAATCTTGATGCTGTTATTGATTTAATCAGGAAATCGAAAGGAACAACAGAGGCTCTTGAAGGGCTTATGAAAAAGTTTGAGCTTAGCAAGAAACAAGCACAGGCAGTTTTGGAAACTAAGTTGCAGCAATTAACTTCTCTTGAACAGGAGAAACTGAAAAAAGAACAGCAGGAATTGAAAGACAAGATTGCAGAACTTGAAAAGATTCTTGGAGACATCAAGGAAGTTTTGAAAATAATTGTAAAGGAAGTTAATGGATTAAAAGAAAAATACGGCGACAACAGGCAGACAAATGTTCTCAAGAGAATTTCTGAAATTTCCGAGAAACAGCTTATTCAGGAAAAAGAAGTTGTTGTTACAATAACTGACAAGGGATACTGCAAGAGAATGGACACTAAAACTTACAAAGAGCAGAGAAGAGGGGGCAAGGGAGTTATAGGAAGCAATCTTGCAACAGGAGATTTTGTCAAGCAGTTAATTGTTTGTTCAACTCACGATTACTTAATGTTCTTTACTACAAGAGGAAGAGTTCTTTGGTTAAAGACTTATGATATTCCTGAAGCAGAAAGATACAGCAAGGGTAAGGCAATAATTAATCTTCTTGGACTTAAAGACGAGAATGTTACAAATGTAATTTCTGTCAAGAGTTTTGATGATGACTTGTTCATGGCTACTAAAAAAGGAGTTGTGAAAAAGATTCCTCTTGAAGAATTTTCAAAACCACGGGCATCAGGGATAAAAGCAATTAATCTTCCAGAAGATAATTCTGATTCGCTTATTGGTGTTGATGTTGTCAAGAAAGGACAGGAAGTTTCTCTTGCTACAAAGAAAGGAAAGGCGATTAGATTTAACAGCAATGATGTCAGAGAAACAGGAAGGGCAAGTTATGGAGTTACAGGAATAAAACTTGACGACGATGATGAAGTTGTAAGTTCTGGAATTTTAAACACTGAAGCAATTTTAACTGTTACAAAGAATGGTTTTGGAAAGAGAACTGCTGTGAAAGATTACAGAAAAACTGCGAGAGCAGGAAAAGGAGTTATCAATCTGAAAGTCAGTGAGAAAACAGGAGATGTTGTTTCGACAATTTCTGTTGATGACAAAGACAGCATAATTATTACAACTGGAAAAGGAATGGTTATCAGAACTTCTTTAGACCATATCAGAGTTATGGGAAGAGCTGCGCAGGGAGTAAGAATTGTAAAACTTCACGAGGGAGATTATGTTACTGACATGATAAAAGTTCAGGAAGGCGTTGGAGAGGCAGGGGAATAATTCTAGTATAATAAAACTTATAATTAATTTTTTTCTTTAAAATTTATGAAATTATCCAATGAAAAATTAATAGAGATTATTAATTATTCAATTCTTCCAGATAAAGATTTTCAGGAAGCATTAGATATCGTAAGGAAAAATTCTTCGGGAAAGATATGGCTTATTGGGGGTTTTTTATATAAAAATCTCGCTCATAGTTTATATGGCTCAAAGAAATCGACAAAAGATTTTGATTTGATTGTAGAGAAAGCAAATAGCAAATTATTCCTTCCAGAAAACTGGATAGAAAAAGAAAATCATTTTTCAAGCCCGAAATTTATTAGCAGGGAAAAACAAATAGACTTTATTCCCTTATCAAATATTTATTATATCAAAACAAAAAGTTTGGTTCCTTGCATTAATAATTTTCTTGAAGGGGGAGGACTTAACATACATTGCCTTGCTTATGATATTTTAGAAAAAGAAATTTTGGGGGATATTGGAATAAGAGCATTAGAACAAAGAATCATTTCAGTGTATAACTTAGAAATGTTAGAATACGGGGCAAAAATATATGGGAAAACCTTAAATGAAATAATAAAAACAAAAGCTGAAGAACTTGGTTTTGAGTCTCAATTAATTTAATCTATTTCCACGCCTCACAAATATTTCTATACTCACACCAATCGCAAAGGCGGGATTTGTTTGCAGGAAAATCTTTTGTCTGCTCTATATGATTAATCAATTCAATAACTTCTTTTCTAAGACTTTCCAGTTGTTCGTTTGTCCTGCTTATTGAAAATTTCATATCGTGCGCGAGGAAATGCCATACCATTGATATTTTCTTTTCTTTTCCGAATATCTGTTTCATTGCAAGGGAATACAAAGCAAGTTGCCTGCTGTTTTCCATTTTTTCTTTTGACTGCATGCTTGCGCTTGTCTTGTAGTCGTGAATTTCTATCTCATTTTTTTCTATGTTATGAACCAGCCTGTCAATGTAACCAATAAGCTTTTTCTCTCCTGCTTCATCGAGATTCATTTCTATTTTTTCTTCTGTTGCTATTGTATTGTCTGTGAAGGGCTGATGCTTCAAATAGTAATTAACAAGAAATTCAACTCCGCGATTAAAATAATCTTCTGCTTTCATATCCTTTCTTACAATAAGAAAATCTTTTGCAAAATTCTCGCACCATTTTTCCGAATAGAAATCAATTAAATCTGTTATTGAAGGAATTTGTTTGCTCATTACTTTTTTGTAAAGCCATTCCAGAGCTTCGTGAACCATTGTTCCTAAATGTGCTTCAATGCTTTTTGGAATTTCAGGGATTATCTTGTCTATATATCTATATTTATATCTTAATCTGCAGTTTTCAAATGTTTCAAGTTTTGAGTGAGAATAATTTACCATTGAAAGAAAAAATTAAAAGAGGTTATAAAGATTATGCAGATAATTAGTCTTCTTCAAACTCGCATTCATCGTCTTCAGAATTGTAGAAATCATATCCTCTGCTTATGCAACAATTATCACTTTCTCCAGGAGTGACTGTCCCGCAACTTGCTCCTGCAATCTCTTCATCTTCAACTTCATCTTTCGCCAAGAATGACCACCAAGAGTTTCTTACTCTTAATATTTTTCCTGACTCAGCATCAAATTCTCCTGTAACTTCTACATCTACTGGTACCATAAAAAATAATCTTGCCCTCTTTCTTGCTTTGTATTCATAAGTTCCGTCGTCATTAAGAGTTATATTCTCTCCTTCAAGATGTTTCTTTATTCTTTCCCTTATTTTTTCCCTGACCTGATCAGGAAGAAGTTTTACTCTTATTGTTTCATTATTTTTATTTACGGCATAAATTTTTCCGTCATGTTTGTATAAAGTTACATCTGTTGAAGCATTTATTCCTTTAACTTGGACAATTACATTTCCGGAATTCCCTGCAACTATTGTCATTTCCCTTCCGCTTTGAAGTATACATTTTATGGTTGAACCAGAACAAGTGCATTCTTCAGGACATCCTTCTCCTGCTCTTATCCTGTTTTTTGATGCTATTATTGCTCTTATTTGCTCTTCAGTTATTCTATTCCACATACATTTGTTATTTATGCAACGGCAACTTGCTCTGTATGTTCCTGCATTATAGCAATCTCTGTATTCACATGTTGTTACTGTTGGCTCTTCATTTACTCCCTGGCAAACTGCACTGGAGCATCCTTCATTTATACAATCACTGTCAACATTGCATTCGGCAAAAGTTGATGTTCCGCAAAAAGCATTTTCTAATTTGCTTTTTATTCTGTCTTCTATACTCTCTCTTGAAAAAGAATCATCATCACTTTCATCTTCAATTTCTGGGCTTTCCTGTTCATCTTCATCAGAATCATTTGAATCATCACGATTACTTTCTAAAGTATCGTTATCGTCTGAAGAATCATCTGTCTCTGGGGAATCATTTTCATTATCTCCTGAATTGTTCCCTTCGCCCTCTGATAATTTAACCAAATCATCCAAGTCTGTTTCTACAGCTCTTGAAGTTATGGCAGCGGCAAAACTCATTAAGAATAAAATTGTTACAGCGAGGACCACCAATCTTTTCATCTATATTATTAATAATTATAATTTATAAACCTAACTTTTTTTTACTCCTTATGAAAATTGGGGTTAAAACTTTTGGCGACGGGAATTTTTTAAAACATTTTGAAAAAAGCGCTGATTTTTTTGAAATAATGGCTGCACAAAAAAATGATTATTCTTTCCTGAAAAATTTTTCTTTGCCGACGGTAATTCATGCTGAGCATCACAATCTTGGAATTAATCCTGCTGACATTACAAGAAAAGAAGAGAGCCTGAAATCGCTGAATTTTGCGAGAGCAATTGCTGACATGACAGGAGCGAAAAAAATTGTTGTTCATGCAGGGGTTATTGAAAAAGGTAACAAGAATCATTCCTTAAAAAATGCAATTAATTTTTTCAGAGAAATAAACGATGAAAGAATATTAATAGAAAATCTTGCTCAAAAATATGAAGACAAGAAAAAGAAAGGATTATGTTCTACTCCGAGAAAAATAAAAAAATTTATGAAAAAAACAAACAAGAAATTTTGCTTTGACATAAATCATGCTTTGCAGGGAAAAAATTTTAATGGGAAATATAATTTCATAAAAAAATATATTGAACTAAATCCTGCACATTATCATATTGGCGGGCAAACATTTACAGAAAGAAAAGAACATCTATGCCTTGAAAATTCTGAACTTGATTTGAAAAAAATTTTAAGTTATTACCCTGCCGACGCTGAAATTACCTTGGAAACAGAAGTTGATGTTGAGAAAACAAAAAAAGATATCGAGATAATCAGGAATGTTTTGAAGGAATTGGGGAAATAGCCCACCCTCGGGAAAGAAATTATTATCACCTCTTTTTCTCAATTAGATTTTATTCTCTAATCCAATAGCATGAATTCCGTTTATCTTAATTCTTTCTTCGTATCCTGGAAGATTATGGTATAATTTTATTCCTTCTTCTATAGAATTTGCCTCTGGTAAAACTCTTTCTAATCCCTCGGATTCTAACATTTCTTTTACTGAATCATATTTTTTGTTATAAGAAGCAATAAATTCAAGAGGTTTAATTGTATTTACTGGCTGAAATTTTTCATCAACAACTCTTATTACAATTTTATCTCCCCTTACAATTTTGTTATATTGTTTTCTTTCTTTTGATGGGTCTGGAACTCTGCCTTCAACTTCTTTTTTAGAGTTTAACAACTTCAAATAATTTTCTTCAAATATATCAAAAATCCATTCCATTTTTTATTAACAATATCTTACTTTATAAGAATTATTATAATTAAATTATCTCGCCAAAACCGATTAATCTCCAGTGGCTGTTAATGTTTCTCGCAATTCCTACATTGCTTCCTTTTAGTGCGACTATCGGAATATTAAGGAACAATTCTGCTTCGTTCTTGTTTATTTTTTCAACTGTTCCGACGGTTATTGTTGTGTCTGCGCTCAGCATAAGCATTTCTTTTGTCTTTAAAGGTGCAACTTCTTTATGCTCTGAAATTCCAAGAATTTCTTCAAATAACTGTGTTTTTATTTTTATCTTGTAAGTTATTTCGGGAAGCTTGCCGTTTAATCCTGCGATGCATCCTGAAAGAGAATCTGCTTTTGTAAGGAAAGGGTCTAATTCTGTTTCAATTGCTATGCTTACTCCCGGAAGGACTTCTTCAACCGATGCATTTCCTTTATGCAGTGAAAGAATTTTTGTTGTTAGTGTCTGGTAAGTTTGCTGGTTTGCTTTTTTAACGCTTAATCCTGGTTTGATTTCAATTTCATCGCCGACGTGAAGTTTTCCTTTTTTCAGAATTCCCCCCAAAACTCCTCCGTGAAGTTTTTCTGTTGATGCTCCTGGGCGATTAATGTCAAAACTTCTTGCAATCAAAAATATTGGTTCTGAATCTGCATCTCTTTTTGGGATTTCAACTTTTGCAATTTCTTCAATTAATTTGTTTATGTTTATTTCCTGCTGGGCAGAGATTGGAATTATCGGAGAATTTTCCGCGATTGTTCCTTTTACGAACTCTTTTATGTCCTTATAATTTTTTAATGCCTGCTCTTTTGTAACCAAATCAATTTTGTTCTGGACGATAATTATGTTTTTTATTTTCTTTGCCTGCAATGCAATGAAGTGCTCTCTTGTCTGGGGTTTTATCCCCTCATTTGCAGCGATTACCAAAACTGCAGCGTCGATAATTGCAGCGCCTGAAAGCATTGTTGCCATAAGCATTTCGTGTCCAGGAGCGTCTATGAAACTGATATATCTGACAGGAGTTCCTTTTCCCTTATTGTTGTAATTATCTCCGTCTTTGGAAATTGTCATATCGGCGTAGCCGAGTTTTATTGTGATCCCTCTTTTCAATTCTTCTGAGTGAGTATCAGGGAACTTTCCAGTAAGCTTGTGCAATAAAGTTGTTTTTCCGTGGTCAATATGCCCGACAACTCCTACATTTAACTCTGGTAGATTTTCCTGTTTATTCATAAAAATAGATTGAAGAAATAGTTTTTAAGAGTTTGGTTATTAAAAGGGCGCTATTATTTTGAGAATTTTGAAGTTTTGCCGTAAGTCTCTAACTTTATTCCTTCTGGCTCGTATGTTTCAAGTCTTGAACTTTTATTTTTGTTTTCCACTGGCTTATTTTCTTTTGCCTTAATCTTTTTGATTTCTTTCTTTTTTGTTTTTCCAGTTTTCTTTTTTGATTTCTTTTCGTTTTTAGCAACTGATTTAACTTCAGAAATAACTGTTGAAACAAATTCTTCCACATTTCCCAATGTTTCTTTTGGCAAGAACATTACCTCTGGAAATTTCTCTTTTTTCTTTTTCATCTCTTTTAAACAATTAGAACCTGAACTTTTTAAATTTTTTTCAGGATGATTATTCAGAAGCAGGTTTTTCTGCTGGCTTTTCCTTTGGCAAATTCTGGTCAGGGAAAACTTCTGAAAGTTTTTTACTTCCCTCTTTAAGAATTTTAAGGTTAATCTGAACGATTGCAGGAGAGATAACTTTTCCTCTTACTGTTTTTCTTAATCTAAGTCCTTTTGGTGTGAAGTTTGAGACTTTCTTTTTTCCTTCTCTTCTTGGGCGTCTGTGCATTGCTTTTCCGTAGCTAAGCAATAATTTCTTCAATCCTGTTCCTTCAACATTTGCCATTGATGTGAACCCTGATGTGTCGCTTGCGCCTGTTATCTCAAATTCGTAGCCTGAAAGCTCAGGACTTATATCTTTTCCTTCTATTTGACTATGAAGTTCTTTTCCCATAAGCTCTTCGCTTTCCAAGTCCAAGTGATATGTTTTTCCGTTTTTTTCTGCTATGTTTACTTTAAACATAGAAATTAATTGGGAAAGTGGTTTTTAAAGATTTTGGAGGGGAAAAAGGGGAAGTTGAGATCGGAAGAGCGTCGT
>JAMCXF010000006.1 GCA_023475035.1 Candidatus Pacearchaeota archaeon | reverse complement strand
TGTTAAATTTTTTTATTATAATAAATAATATAATTAAATGAATTTCCATAAGAAATAAAGGCGTTTTTCTTTTTTAGTGGTTATAATTTTTTATATAATTAAAATAATAATTCTCGTTGGGGATATTTATATATACTCAATTTTCCATTGGAAATAGAAGTGTGAGTGTAAAATGACCTTTGGAGAATAATATAATTTAAAATAAGAGGCTGCAATAAACAAGAGAGGATAAAATGGGGAGTGAACTTGACAAAATTTTTGAAGCGTTTGATAACAATGGAATTTTCAAAAATAAATCTTTATTGCAAAACAGTTATCAGCCTGAAGATATTCCTCATCGGGATAAGCAAATAAATCAAATTGCTTCGATACTTGCGCCTGTTCTAAGAGGAGAAAGAGCGAGCAATCTTTTTCTTTATGGAAAGACAGGAACAGGGAAGACTCTTTCAATACAATATATTAAAAATGAATTAATAAAAAGAGTCAAGAAAGATTCTGATTTTGAGCTTAGAATAGAATATCTTAACTGCAAACTAAAAAAAGTTTCTGATACAGAATACAGGATTCTTGCAGAACTTATAAAAAAATTCGGAGGCGAGGTTCCTGCAACAGGACTTCCTACACAATCTGTCTATGACAAATTTATTGATACAATTGATTCGACAAAAATGACTGTTGTTCTTATACTTGACGAAATAGACCAGACAGCCAAGAAAATTTCTGATGACTTTCTTTATAATCTTACAAGATTAAATTCAGAACTTACAAAATCACAGATTTGTCTTGTTGGAATAAGTAATAATCTTACTTTTTTAGATGAAATAGACCCTCGAGTCAAAAGTTCTCTTTCTGAAGAGGAAATTGTTTTCCCTCCTTATAATGCAATGCAGTTGCAGGATATTCTTACAAAAAGAGCGAATGATGTTTTCAAGGAAGGAATCATGCAGGAAGGAGTTATTGCAAAATGCGCTGCTTTGGCTGCAAGAGAACATGGTGATGCAAGAAGAGCTTTAGATTTGCTAAGAATTGCAGGAGAATTAGCAGAAAGAGACAACTCGACAAAAATTTTATTCAAACATATAGACGAAGCCAATAACAAAATCGAGAAAGACAAAATTCTTGACGTCATTAAAACCGAACCGAAACAATTCCAGATTGTTTTAAGTTCAATAATTGCTCTTTCAGAGAAACCGAATAATCATATTTTTACAGGAGAGGTTTACAACCTTTACAGAGATTTATGCAATAAGAATCATCTTGAAATCCTGACGCAAAGAAGAGTCAGCGACATAATACAGGAATTTGACATGCTTGGAATTATTACTGTTAATGTTATCTCAAAAGGACGGGGCGGGAGAATGAGGGAAATCAAACTTGCAATTACTAAAGAAATTACTGAAAAGGCCAAGGAAATTATTGCAGATGCGTTAAATTATTAATTATAATCATGAAGAACACACCTGAAATATTAAGATTTTGTCTAGAAAAAGGTTTTTTATTGGATAATGAAGTTCTTAACATGCTTAATGACAGCGATGTGGAATCTGCAAAATTAATTATTGAAAGAATCAAAGATTCAACAAACCAGAGAATTATAACGCAAAAACTTTTCAGCCAGAATAAAGAAAAAGTATTTCAGATTATTTCAACATTGCCGAAAGAAAATCAGCAGAATTTAGAAAGTCTAAAAATAAAACTTGGCTTAAGCATTGAAATTGAAGGGCATCAAGTTTCTTCTTACACTATCCCGAAAGAAGAAAATAAAAATGAATCTAATGTTAAAGTTTTGTCTTCGGTGCTTGGTTTGACTACCAAAAAAATAGAAGTTGGGGATTTTATAAAATATTTCAGAAACAGGCTCCTGGAAATAAGAAAAATACTGCAGGCAAATTCTTCGCTGAAAAATCTTGTTTCAATTAATAAAATTTCAGGGAACAGGCAGAATCTTTCAATAATAGGAATTGTTTCAAACAAGACAATCACTAAAAATAAAAATATGATTTTTGAAGTCGAGGATTTGACAGGTAAGATAAAAGTTTTGATAAATAACAACAACAAGATTCTTTATGAAAAAGCAGAAGAAGTTGCTTCTGATTCAATTCTAGGGTTTAGCGGTGTAGGAGATAGGGAAATTATTTTTGCAAATGATATCGTCTTTCCAGATGCGTCAATTGCCGAGAGAAAAAAATCGCCTGTTGAAGAAAATGTTTTGTTTTTAGGCGATTTGCATTTTGGAAGCAAATTGTTTCTCGAAGAAAATTTTTTGAAATTTGTCAACTATCTTAACGGAAAGGTTCCAAACACTCCTGAATCTGAAAAAATAAAATATCTTTTTCTTATTGGAGATATTGTTTCAGGCGTTGGAAATTATCCTAATCAGGAAAGAGACTTGAAAATAGATGACATAGAAGAGCAATTCTTAGGGCTTTCAAACCTGCTCAGCAAAATCAGGAAAGATATAAACATAATCATCTCTCCTGGAAATCACGACGGTGTTCGGCTTATGGAACCGCAGCCATTGCTTAATGAAAGATACGCCTGGAGTTTGTACAATCTAAAAAATGTGACTTTTACAGGAAATCCTTCTTATGTGAATATTGGTTCTTCGGAAAATTTTTCCGGTTTTGATATTCTTACTTATCACGGGGTTTCTTATCATTTTTATGCCAACTCCATTCCAAAACTTATTCTTGGCAAGGCTGTGAAATCACCTGACAAAATCATGGCTTACCTTCTGAAAAACAGGCATCTTGCTCCAACACATGCTTCTGTGCAGTATTTCCCTTCTGAAGAAGATAATTTAATCATAAAAAAAGTTCCTGACATTTTTGTATCGGGACACACTCACAAAAGCGCGGTTTCTTATTATAATAATATTCTTACTATTTCAACATCTTCGTGGGAAAGCAAAACTCCTTATCAGGAAAAAATGGGAAATGAACCTGACTTTTGCAAGGTGCCTATTTTTAATCTTAAAACAAGAGCGATAAAGATGCTTGATTTTGAAGACAAGAAGGAGGATAAAGAAAATGATTTATAACAAAAAAATAGGAGTTGACCTTCATGATACCATAGTCGATTTTATAGGAAACTTTATTTTGTACAATAATGAAAACTTCGAAAGAAAAATAACACGGGCGGATTTTATCAAATATTCTTTTGATTACGTGCTACAAAAACCCCTCGAGGAAGTCATACAAATTGTTGATTCTTTTTACCAAAGTGAATATTTCAAACATATCCCTCCTATTGAAGATGCTTTTTCTGCTCTTAGTCTTCTTAAAGAAAAAAGTGACATATACTTAATCACATCCTGTCCTGATTTTTTAAAAAAAGATACTGAACTTTTGCTTGAAGAAAATTTTCCTAGAATTTTTTCAGATGTATTTTATTCATATAATCATTATTCAAAAAGAAAAAATTGCGGAAAAACAAAAACTGAACTTTGTCGTGAAAATGGAATCCTTCTGATGATAGATGACACTCTTGAATATTGCACTCAATGTGCTAAAGGAGGAATTGACACTTTTTTATTCGGAGATTATCCATGGAATAAAAGTGAAAATTTAAACCCAAAAATAAATAGGACAAAAACCTGGAAAAAGGTTTTGAAGGAATATGGATACTAGTCAATATTTTTTAAATTTAGACAAAGAAGTTAAAAAAATTTACAATGTTGCAAATCAGGCAAGAGCTAAAAATTTAGACCCCTTAAACAAAGTTGAAATTCCTCTTGCAATGAGCATGGCGGAAAAAGTAGTCGGGTTGATTTCAACAATTTATCCTCAGATGGAAAAAAGCGGGATTGCAGAAAGAATTTTAGAACTGGAAAAACAATATGGAAAACTAGACCCTGCAGTTTGCATTCAAATTGCCGAAGAAGTTGCAAAACAAAAATTTTGCCAATTTGCGTCGCTGTTGCAGGCAATTGATGCAGGAGCAAGAGTTGCTTTTGCATACACTACTTTAGGAGTTGTATCTTCTCCAATTGAAGGATTGACTGAAATCAGAATAATGAAAACCCACGACGATAAAGAGTATTTATCTGCTTTTTATTCTGGGCCTGTGAGAAGTGCAGGAGGAACCGGCGCTGCATTCTCTTTAGTAATCATTGACCATTTGCGGGAGATTTTTGGTTTTGCAAAATATGACCCGACAGAAGAAGAAGTAAAACGTTCTGTGACTGAGTTGACAGATTATCATGAAAGAATTACCAATCTTCAATATATGCCTACAGAAGATGAAATTGCATTTATTGCAAAAAACATTCCTATCCAAATCAATGGAGATGCATCTGAAAAAATTGAAGTTTCAAATCACAAGAATCTTCCAAGAATTGAGACAAACTTTATCAGAAGCGGTTTCTGCCTGACTTTTGGTGAAGGACTTGCTCAGAAGGCAGCGAAGATAAAAAGATATGTTTCTGCTTTGAGAACTAAGGGATTCAAACTTTCTGACTGGGATTTTCTAGACGGTTATATTGAACTTCACAAAAAAAGAGATACTGGAAAAACAGATGATTCTCCTACTTATATCAAGGATTTAGTTGCCGGAAGACCTGTATTCGGGCATCCTTCACAATCAGGAGCTTTCAGATTCAGATACGGAAGAGGAAGAGTGTCAGGATTCAGCGCAACCTCAATGCATCCTGCAACAATGGCTATTACTGACAATTTTATTGCAATCGGAACTCAACTGAAAATAGAAAAACCGACGAAAGGGTGTGTTGTAACTCCCTGTGATTCTATTGACGGGCCTATTGTAAAATTATTTAACGGCAGCGTCAAAAAACCAAGAACAAAAGAAGAAGCAAAAAAAATGTATCCTGATGTTGATGAAATAATCTATCTTGGAGATATTTTGTTCCCTTTCAGCGACGTTGCAAACAGAAATTCCAATTTTCTCAAGCCGGGATATGTTGAAGAATGGTGGAAACTTGAACTAAGAAAAAAAGATGCAGATGCAGAAAAAAATATTGACTGCTTTAATGTTTCTCTTGAACAAGCAATTGAGATAAGCACTAAATTTGAAATTCCTTTGCATCCTTCCTATATTTTTTACTGGACACAAATTTCGAAAGAAGAATTTTATGAATTAATCAAATGGATTAAAAATTCGAGAATCGACGGAAAATTAATTTTTCCTTACGGCAGAACAGAACAGGAAAAGTTCAGAATTGCAAAAAGAGCTTTGGAGCTTTTAGGTGTTGAACACGATGTAACAATCGAGAATGTTGTTCTTAACGAAACAAACAGCAAAGCTTTACTTTTAAATCTCGGAATTGATATTTCTGACTTTGAAAAAATAAACTTGGCTGAAATTGATGAAAAAAAATTTGTTTCTGAAAATTCTGTTATTGAAATATTAAACTCTGTTTCTAAATTTGTCATCAAAGATAAAGCAGGAGACTTTATTGGTGCGAGAATGGGAAGACCTGAAAAAGCAAAATTAAGAAAACTTATCGGAAGTCCTAATATACTATTTCCTGTCGGAAAAGAAGGAGGGAGGTTAAGAAGCGTTCAGGCAGCGTATGATGAGGGAACAATAAAAAATACTTTTCCCACTTATTACTGCCCTATTTGCAATAAAAACACAATTTATTCTCTCTGTGAAGATTGCGGAACTGAATGCAAAAAACTTTTTTATTGCAGAGACTGCGACAAATTATCAACAGATATATGCAAGGAACATAACAACTCTCAGCCTTATCATTTTTTTGATTTGGACATAAAGCATTTTTTTAACAAAGCCATTGAAAAATTAAAAATTGAGAAATCTGACATTCCTCCTTTAATTAAAGGAATCAGGGGAACTTCTTCACAGAATCATGACATTGAAAATTTGTGCAAGGGAATTATAAGAGCGAAATATGACTTGCAGGTAAATAAAGACGGAACAATAAGATTTGATGCAACAGAACTTCCAATTATTTCTTTCAAACCAAAGGAAATTTTTGTGAGTGTTGAAAAAGTAAAGGAACTGGGATATGACAAAGATATTTACGGGAATGATTTGGAAAATGAAAATCAAATTCTGGAACTTATGCCTCATGATGTTATTCTTCCAAGTTATTCTGAATCAATGGATGAAAGAGCCGACGATGTTTTTATAAGAACTTGCAATTTTATTGATTCTCTTCTGAAAAATTTTTACGGAATGGAGCCAATTTACAATGTTAAAAAAAGAGAAGACTTAGTCGGGAAAATTGGAGTTTGCATGGCGCCACATAATTGCGCAGGAGTAATTTGCAGGTTTATAGGATTTTCAAATACTCTTGGACTTTTTGCTTCTCCTTACATGCATGCTGCAATAAGAAGAGACTGCGACGGAGATGAAGCTGCGCTGATGCTTCTTGGAGATGTCTTGATTAATTTTTCACGAAAATTCCTTCCAGGACATAGAGGAGGAACTCAGGATGCGCCTTTAGTTCTCAATGGAAAAATTGATGCAGGAGAAGTTGATGACCAGATTCTTGACTTGGAACTAACTTCTGAATATCCTCTTGAACTTTACCAGCTTGCAGAGCAGAAAAAACATTCTTCTGAAATGAAAATTATTCCTACTGTAAAATCTTTTTTGAAAGAGGGGAAAAATCCTTTTGTAGGCATCGGGCATACGCATAATACATCTAATTTTAACGACGGTGTTCTTTGCTCTTCATACAAACTTCTTGAAACAATGCAGGATAAAGTTGACCATCAAATGGGGCTTGTGGAAAAAATCAGAGCAGTGAATACTTCTGATGCTGCGAGGCTGATTATTGAAAGGCATTTTTTAAAAGACCTGAAAGGTAATCTTAGAAAATTTTCGATGCAAGGATTCAGATGTGTTGCCTGTAATGAAATAATGCGACGTCCTCCTCTCACAGGAATCTGCCCGAAATGCGGAGGGAAAATTATTTTTACAATCAATGAAGGTGGAATAAAAAAATATTTAGAACCTGCATTAAATCTCGCTGACAAATATAATCTTTCAAATTATATAAAACAAAATCTGCAAATTCTCAAGGACAATATTGACAGTGTGTTCGGGAAAGAACTTGAGAAACAAAAATCAATTGCAGATTACTTTTAAAAATTTTAAAAAATAAAAAAATAAAAAATTTATTTATCTCTTTCTCTTTCTTGTTCGAGACCTAGTTTTATGAACTGCTTTCTTTTTCTTCCCACCAGCAAGATTTATTCCCGATAAAGAAACCTGGAAATTCTTTGGTGTCTGACTTGTAGCAAATCTTTTTGCTCTGTCTGCAGTCTTGTTAAGATGCATTATGTTTCTTCTTATGTCTTTGTTAAGTCTCTGAAGTTCTTTCCTGACTCTTGGAACAGAAGACGCAAGAGAAGCTTTTGAAATCTTTCCAGCTTTGTATCTTTCACGTTCTTTGTCAAAATCATTCATTATAACCTGCTTTTGATTCTGCCTGGATTTAATGATTTCGGCATAAGCATTGATTTCTTTAGCAATCTTTATGAAACTAGACTGATTCATCTCTTTTTCAGTTGCCATTCTTTCACCTCCTTTTATTTATTAACAAAAAAAAGTAAATAAATCTTTTCTTTTTAAAAAATTTGCAAGAAGTAATAAATCATTGTCGGAATAAGCAGGCATCCCATCATATTTGTTTTCTTTACAGGAAGAGAGTTGCAATAAATTCCCACCAATGTCGACGCAAAAAGAATCAAGAGTCCAATAATTCCAGAAAAGAATAAAACAATAACTGCAAGAAAAACAAGAGTCACAATTGAAAGAATTGCATAATTTATCTTTCCTATTTTTTGAGAAAAAAACTTTGCAATAATTTTTGCCAATAAAAAAGAAATCACACCGCTTATTAAAACTGCAAATAATATCATCAATAAGATTTTCCAGGAAAGAACACCAATAATTTCCTGAATTGTTGCAGCTGCTCCTGTCCGTGTTTTGGAAATTGCATACAAAGAAACAAAAGACAAGCCCATCACAAGAATATTCGTTGCACCGACGAGAACAAGAAATCCTTTTCTTTCAGTTTTAGAGATAGCATTCCCCAAAACTGCTGCCTGTCCGCTTCCAAGTCCTGGAAGAAAACCGCACAAAGGAGAAGCAATCAATGAGCCAAGAATTGGCCTGAAAAGTTTGCAATCTGGTTTTGTTATTTCCTGTTTTGGAATTTCTATTTTGTTCTTTATGCTCATTACAAGAAGAGAACTTCCAAACAATCCTGTAAGAAGAGGAAGAAGAGGTTCTTTAATTTCTAAATTTAAAACACATAATCCAAAAATTCCTGAAATAACCAAAACAAAAAATGCAGTGAATTTCTTTTTTTCTGTAAATATTAATATCAATGAAGTTGCAAGCAAAATCCAAAACATTGCTGAATGAACTGTTTCGTAAATTTTTGAAACTAAAAATGCTGTCGGGAAAGCAATCAAAACAAAAATGAAAACTGCAATCAATCCTCCGTAAGCTGTGAGCAAAACTGCTTCATACCCTTTTCCTTCTTTTAACAATTCATGTCCTGGAAGAACTGAGAGCTGAGTTTCTGTGTCAGGACAGCCAAGAAAAATTGAAGGAATAAAATCAATGAATGTATGGGCAATTGCCATTGACGCCACAAACAAAATCAGATAAATCGGTTCAATTCCTGAGAAAATTGTTGCTGATAAACTTATTAAAATTGCCCCGATGATGTTTATATGAACTCCCGGAGCAAGCCCTGTGAAAGTTCCTGCAAGAACTCCAAAAAGGATTGAAATTAAAATTCCTAAAATCATAGAGAAAAAATCAGGAAATAGTTTTTATTTTTATATGTGGAAAAGTTTTAATAATCATTGATTTCTCTATTTTGAATGGATGTTGAGAAAAGACTTGAGCTTATCAAGAGGAATACTGAAGAAATAATTACAGAGGATGAACTTAAAGAACTTCTCAAAAAAAAGAAAAAACCTGTTGTTTACTGGGGAACTGCACCTACAGGAAGGCCTCATATTGGGTATTTATTTCCTGCTCTGAAAATTGCTGACTTATTGAAAGCAGGTTTTCATGTAAAAATTCTTTTGGCGGATTTGCATGCTGCCTTAGACAATGTTAGCTGGGAAATTGTGGACAAGAGATATGAATACTACAAAAAGATTATTCCTTTAATCATAAAATCAATCGGCGTTGATATCAAGGACCTTGAAATTATTCAGGGAAGCGAAATGCAGCTTAAACCAGAATATATGTATGATGTTCTTCAAATGTCTTCTCATGTTTCTGTTCACGATGCGACAAAGGCTGCTTCTGATGTTGTTAAAATGGGAGACAATCCGAAACTTTCAGGAATTATTTATCCAATAATGCAGGCGATGGACGAGCAATATTTAGAGGTTGATTGTCAGCTTGGCGGAACAGACCAGAGGAAAATTATGGTTTTAGCGAGGGAAAATCTTCCTAAACTAGGATACAAAAGAAGAATTGAAATCATGAATCCTTTGATTCCAGGACTCGTAGGAAAGAAAATGTCATCTTCAGATTCCAAAACAAAAATAGACTTTCTTGATGATGAAGAAATAATAAGAAAAAAAGTTAATGATGCTGATTGTGTTGCAGGAAATCCTGATAATGGAGTAATGGCTTTTTTGAAATATGTGATAATGACAATCAAGAAAGACAACAACAAGAAATTTATTATCAAAAGAGATAAAAAATACGGAGGAGATTTGGAATACAAAAGTTATGAAGAAGTTGAAAAAGATTTTGTTGCGAAAAAACTTCATCCTCTTGATTTGAAAAATGCAGTTGCAAATGAAATTATTGAAATAATAAAACCAATTCAAAAGGAACGGAAAATTCTTGAAAAATTAGAAAAGGAAGCTTATGGTTAACGCTACTCGATAACTTGAAAGTCGCCTATCAATAATCTAATTTGACGCATTCAACTTATCTCGTCTTAAACTCGACGATATCCATATCTTTTAACTTGTGATTTAACCCCACAACTTGTCCGGGGTATTTTGAACTTGGTCCCCAGATTCTTGTTTCTTTTATTTTTGATGAAAATCCTTTCAGGATTTTTTCTGCAACCTTTCTTACTGAACCATCAGGCAATAAAATTATCGGGCGATTTGATTTTTCCTTTCCCGGCTCTTTTGTGTAAATTCTTATTTTTCCAAAACTCTGAAAAAGTTTTTCCTTAAACTGTTCAATATTCTCTTTTGTTTTTGAAGAGATTAAAAGAAAATTATACTTTCTGCTTTGCAGAGTTGCAGAAATTTTTCTTTTTTCATTTTCCGAAAGCAAATCTGTTTTCCCGAAGAGAATTATTCTTTTGCCCGGGGCTCTTTCAATTATTTTTTCAATCTCTGAAATCTGCGATAAATCAGTTATTAAAATCAAAACCGTGTCTGCTGAGTTTACAATTCCTCTGTCATAATATTCAGATTCAATTGCTGGAACTTCTATTAACTGGATTGGAACTCCATTATAATTCATCATCCCAATAACAGGAGTTTTTGTTGCAAACTCATGACTTGATATTTCTGGTTTTGCGTTAGTAAGAAGAGAAATTAACGAGGATTTTCCTGTTTTTGTTTTTCCTACGATAACTGCCTGCAAATCTTCTTTTTTTATTCCGACTTTTCCTGAAGACTTTTTTGTTTTCTTTTCAGTTTCTATTTTCTTTTTTAACTTGATATATCTTGTTTTAAGATTAGCAAGCATTTTTTCGGAAGATTTATGCTTCGGGCATTCTCTAATCATTTCTTCCAAATAAGTAATCCTTTCTTCATCTGTTTGCGCTGCTAAAAACTTTTCTTCTGCTTTTTGATAAAATGGAGACTGGTTTGTTGATGCCATGATATAACTTTTAAACTTGCTGGGCTTAAAATATTTTATGAACAAGCAACTTTTGGATAAAATACGCGAGAAAAGAGAATTTTCCCAGCTTCCTGAAAAAGATATTGAAAATGCATTTAGCCATTATGAAAAAATACAAGCCAGCGACGATGAAAAAATCAAACTGACAAAAGAATTACTGAGGAAGGTTTTTAGCGCATTTATCAGCCAAAAACTTTTGTCATTGAAGAACAAAGATACTGAATGGATTTTAAGAAAGCATATCTCAACACGCGAGAGGCTTCCTTATTATGGAAAAATTTACAGCCGAATTTTTGGAGAGGAAAAAATTGCAAGTGTGATTGATTTGGGAGCAGGAATTAATGGATTTTCATATGACTATTTGGGCAGGAAAAAAAAATACACTGCAATTGAATCTGTCGGACAGCTTGTTGAACTTATGAATTTTTATTTTGGAAAAGAAAAATTAAATGCCAGAGCAATTCATCTAAGTTTATTTGAAACTGAAAAAGTTAAGAAAACAATTGAAGAAGAAAAGAAACCGAGGATTGTATTTTTGTTTAAGGTTATTGATGCTCTTGAAAGCTTGAAGCCGAATTATTCAAAAGAGTTGATTTCTGAAATTGCTGAAATTGCTGATAAAATTGTTGTAAGTTTTGCTACAAGAAGTTTGGGGAGCAGAGAGAAATTCAGGGCAAAAAGGAACTGGATTGTTGATTTTGTCAAAGAACATTTTAATCTATTGGATGATTTTGAACTCGGGGGCGAAAGGTATTTGGTTTTTAACAAATAATTTTATATATTCAATACTTTTTTCTATCTTATGAAGCCACAATTTTACAGAAAAGTTCTAAGAAACGGCATGACTATAATTTTTGAAAAGAGAAATCTTCCTATTGTCAGCGTTGCTTTTGCTGTGCGAAACGGAGGAATAAATGAAACTCTTTCTGAAAAAGGCATTTCTCATTTTATAGAACATATGCTTTACAAAGGAACTCCGAGCAGAGATGCAAAAAAGATTGCTGAAGAGATTGAAAAGAACGGAGGAGATTTGAATGGTTTTACTGACGAGACAATAACGGCTTACTGGTGCAAGATGCCGAGCAAACATTTGAAAATTGCCCTTGAAGTTTTAAGCGACATGGTGAAAAATCCCTTATTCGACGAAAAAGAACTGGAAAAAGAAAGAAAAGTAATTTTTGAAGAAATTAAAATGAGAAAGGACAATCCTCATATTCATGTCCTTGACAGCATACAGGGAGAGTTATACACCGGAACTCTCGGGCAAAATTTGATTGGAACTTATGACACAATGAAATCCATTGACAGAAAAAAAATTGTTGAGAAATTCAGGCAAGTTTATCAGCCGAATAATCTGATTCTTGGAATTGTCGGCGATGCAGACTTTAATGAAATTGTAGAATTTGCAGAAAAGAATTTCGGAAACATAAAAGGAAAAATTCCTAAACTTAATTTTTCTAAAAAAAATTCGTCAAGAATTGAAAAAAGAAAAGGAATTGATCAGGTTAATCTTGTTCTTGCTTATCATGTTCCGTTGTCTTCAGAAAAGAAAAGTTATGCTGCAGAAGTTCTTGGAACTTTGATGGCAGGAGGAATGTCTTCGAGGCTATTCAGCGAGATAAGGGAAAAAAGGAATCTCGCTTATTCTGTGAAAGGAGACTCAAACATAAACAAACTTTTTGCATATAACATAATTTTTGTCGGGACTACGAAGGAAAATATGGAACTTGTCAGAAAAATAATTCTTGAGGAATTCAGGAAAGTTGCTGATGGGCTTACTGAAAAAGAGCTCAATCAGGTAAAAGAACAGTTAATCGGAAATTATCACATCGGAATGGAAGATTCTCAATCACAATTAATCAATCTTCTTTTGTATGAAATTGACGGCAATGCAAACAAATTTTACGAATTTGAAAAAAACATTTCTGAAGTCAAATTGAAGGATGTTAAAGAAATTGCAAAAATAAAAAAACACAGCTTTTTGGCTTTGGTGCCGGAATAGCTTTTATAAACTTATTTTCTTTTATTGTATCATGAAAAAGATGATGAGGTTTTGTAACAAGATTTTTGGTAAGAATAACAAACATAGAATAAGAAATATTATAATTTTCTCTTTGATTATTCTCTTAGTTGCCGCAATTTCAATTGGAATTTATTTATATTATTCTGAGCTTCATTGTGCAGTCAAAGGTTGTTTTCAAAGCTTCAAGAAATGTATTTAATTAAGAAATCTTAAAAACTTCTTTGATTATTGTTCTTTATGTTCATCGTAAAAGTTCCAGGAATAAATGGCATCGGGAAAACAAAAGGATGCGAGAGAGCAGGAAATGCAATAATCGAATCATTGAAAGAAATTCACAGCAATGAACAAGGAACAATAATTGACACAAATCTGCTTGATTTGGAAGAAATCCACCTCGATAATTCTAACTTAGAATTGACAGGAAAATTAATTTATGAGAATTCTCTCGAAACTTTTGAAACGAAACCAAAGACAATTTTTTTAGGAGGAGACCATTCTATAAGTTATCCAATTGTTAAGGCCTTTTTAAAAAATTGCAAAAATGAGAAAAGAAAACCATGTCTGATTATTTTTGATGCTCACGCCGACTGCATGGAACCAATGAAAGAACCCACACATGAGGAATGGGTAAGAAAATTAGTCGAAGAGGGTTTTCCCTCGGAAAATATTTTGATTGTCGGAGCGAGAAATATAGAAAAAACAGAAATAAAATTCATAAAAGAAAATAAAATAAAAACTATTTCAATGAATTCTCTTACCGAAGATTTGCCTGATATTTGTGATACGATAATGGAATTTTCAAACGGCAAGGAACTTTATGTTTCAATCGATATTGATGTTATTGACCCTGTTTTTGCTCCTTCGACTGGCTATCCTGAAGTTGGTGGTTTGACAAGCAGACAATTTATTTATCTGATTCAGCGAATAAAAAAAATTAAAACTTTGAGAGCAGTTGACATTGTTGAAATTAATGAAAAAGAAGACAGAAAAAAAGAAAATATTACAATAAAACTTGGCGCTAAAATTCTTGCTGAACTATTATAAAATGCGAACATTTATTGCAATTGATATTCCTGAAGAAATCAAAGAGAGAATAATTGACATTCAGAAAAAATTGCCTGAATTCAAAGGAAAAATAACTGAAAAAGAAAATCTGCATCTAACACTGAAATTTTTAGGAGAAGTTGATGAAAAGAAACTGGGAAAAATAAAAAATAAATTGAGAGAAATTAAGATTAATTCTTTTGGAACTGATATTGATTCCATTGGTTTTTTCGATAATCGACGAGGATACAGGAAACAATTAATTATCTGGCTTCACATGACAAACTGCGACGAATTACAAAAACAAATTGATTCAAAACTTGAGACATTATTCGAGAAGGAGAAAAGATTCATGGCTCATCTGACAATCGCAAGAATTAAAGAAATAAAAAATGACAAGAAATTTTTTGCTGAATTAAACAAAATAAAAATACCTAAAATGAACTTTATAATAGAAAAATTTTATCTTAAAAAATCTGTTGTGCGAAGACCAGGACCGATTTATGAAAATCTTGAAACATATAGGTTAAAAATATAAAAAATAAAGACAACCAAGTTTTATATAACTTTTGCATTGCAAAAGACATTTTCTCATAACTATTTTTTTAAAAACAAAGCAAAACATATTATATTTTAATGTATGAAGAAAAAATAAAAGAACTTCTTTCTCAGGCAAAAGAGAATTATAACAATAAATCATATGTTCAATTTACTGACTGGGTAAATTCTTTCAATGGAGATTATGGTGGGGAAATTGTCAGAATGATTTATCAATTTATTGACAAGCGAAATATGAGACCTTCCACCTTGATATGGAGAATTGACAAATTTTATGAAGATGAAATTATGAAATTTTTGCTTAATAATCTTCCCCAACAATCCTGAAAACTTCTGCTTTTTTTCCTATAGCTTTTTCCAAATTTTCTGCTGAAGCATTCATAATATTTTTTATTGTTTTGAACTCTTCAAGAAGTTTTTTTGCTGTTTTTGGGCCAACTCCAGGAAATGCTTCTAAAATAAACTGCATTCTTTCTTTTTTATTCAGTGTCTTTTTTGAAACATTCAGCGAAGATTCTTTTTCTTTTTTTCTCGCGAGGACATTTATGAACCTTGCCGTATCTTCAAAATTTTTTGTAAAAATAACAGGAATCCGGAATTTCAGAATTATTGAAAGAAGAAAACCTCTTATTGCATTTGCACTGACTCCTTCTGTTGAATCGTCGCTGTAAAGTTCCTGCTCATCAATTCCTTCAATTATCAAAAATTTTTTTTCGTATTGCTGGATTTCTTCTAATTGCCTTTTGATTCTTTGGTTAATCATAGAGGAAATAAAATCTGAAATTGTTTTCCTTTCTATTGCGACATTATTCACGAGATAATCTGCTACTTTCAGTTCCCTAAATTCAACTTCAATTCCAAGAGAAATTAATTCAGAAGCAACAAGAGAACTTTTTTCTCTGTAATCTGCAATAACTTTTTGCTTTTCTGTTTCAACTTTAGGCTTTTCTGTTTTTTTCGAAAAAATGTTAAAAATTGGTTTTGTGTTAACTATTTTCATTTTTTGACGTATCTATTGCAGTTTAATTATGTTTTTATACAACTAAAAACTATTTTTATTATGGAAAAGAGACCTAGCAAAGACGATTTTTACCTGAATATTGCTCTTGAGATGAGCAAGCGAAGCACTTGCAATCGACGGGCATTTTGGAGCAATTATTGTGAAAGACGATTCTATAATTTCTACAGGTTATAATGGCCCTGTGAGAGGTGCGCCTAATTGCCTTGATTATGGCTGCCTGAAAAATGAAAACAAAAAAGAAGCAGGAAAAGGTTACGATTTTTGCAGGGCAGGACCTATGCATGCTGAAGTTAATGCAATTGTAAACGCTGCAAGAAATAACGGAGGAACTCTTGGTTCTATAATTTATATTGCCGGAGAATTTTCCGGAGACAGAACAGGACTTTCAGATTCTTATCCCTGCAAGGGATGTCAGAAAGCAATTATTAATGCCGGAATTGAAAAGGTTGTCATAAGAATGGCTGATGGAACAACAGAAAAATTTTTAATTGAAACATGGATTGAAGAAGCAAAGTCTACTAAAGATAAAGACATCAAAGGATTTTATTAATTATCTTCCCAGATAAACTTTATTTTTCATCATTTCATGATATAATTTTTTCGTTATTGGATTTTTATTCCATCTCTCGCGCACTTCTCTTAATTTTATAAACAAATCGTTGCGATTTTTGGAAAAATATTTCTCCATATCTTCAAAGTCGGGGAAAATTTCTGTTTTCAGATATCTGAAAAAGGGATGATATCTCAGAAATTCTTTTTCTCCTTTTGGCGTTACAATCAAGTTTAATTTCCCAGCAAGAAAAGCTGTTAATGATTCCATCTGTGTCCCGACAGTAAAATCTCCATTGTAGAAAAAAATCCCTCCAATTACTTTTTTGTCCAATATTCCTATAAGATCTCCTTCTGCCATTGCATTAGCTTCTTCTTCAGCAAAATCCTTGTAGCTTTTTTCCCCAAGAGAATTTTCTTTTTCTGCTTTATTGTCTATAAATGGATTGAAAAATTTTAGATTAAACTTTCCTGAAAATTCTTCCAGCCTTTTTAAAAATTCTTTATCTCCTTTCAATCTCGTCGGATGTCCGATATAAAATGTCAAAGGATTCATTTTTTGATTGTAGTCGATTATTTTCTTTTTGATTAAATTTAGCATCTGTTCGGGGTTTCTCTCTGTAGTGTCTGCAATTATATCAAACTGATTTTCATCATAACAATTTTTTATTCCGTAAATTTTTGAATATCTCTCAATATCACTTTCGCATCTCTTTTTGTTTGCGATTATTTGCTCATCAAGGGAACATTTTTTTTCAGAGCTTCTATTTGCATAAATAATCCTCTCTGCCCCTGTCTTTTCATCTACTTCGAGAAAGATTCGTATTGATTCAGGAAAAAAATGATAAGACAATCTTCCTTCTAAAATAAAAAATTCTTTTTCTTTTCCCCATTCTTTTTGGTATTCATCAGCTTTAATGTCCCATATAGGTTCTTTTTCTGATAATTTATTGAAATCTTGAATCTCCATACCAAGAGTTGATGCATATTCTCTCCTTAAATCTCCGACAGAAAATGAAGGAATATTATATTCTTCAGAAAGCATTTTTCTCAAAGTTCCTTTGCCTGCGCCTGGAAAACCTGAAATTGTTATTCGCATTTTAAAACTCCATTTGCTTTGCTTTCTTCTCTTCCTGAATTTGTTATCTCTATAAAATCTGCTTTTCCAATAATGCTATTCATATTTCTTGCCCCGATGTAAGTCATTCCTGATGCAAGACTTCCAAGATATTTTTCTATTATCGGAGATAAAGGGCCTTTGTAAGGAATAAATGTTTTTTCTCCCTCGATGCTGATTATCTTTTTGTCTGCTTCTCCGTCGAGTTCTGCCTTTTTTACTGCAACATCATAACTTGCTGAACCTCTGTAATGCTTTAACTTTTTTCCGTTCATTTCAATTATCTCTCCAGGTGTTTCATCTGTTCCTGCAAAAATATATCCTGACATTATTGTATCTGCTCCTGCTCCCAGTGCTTTCACAATATCTGCAGGTTTTTTTATTCCGCCGTCGGCGCAAATCGGAATCTCTCCTTTTGTTGCTTCGTAGACATCCATTATTGCAGTCAGCTGAGGAACTCCTGCGCCAGTCATTAATCTTGTTGTGCACATTGACCCTGGACCAATTCCCACTTTAACAGCGTCGGCTCCTTTTGACAAAAAATATTCTGCCGCATCTTTTGTTGCAATATTCCCTGCCATTACATCTATGTGAGGATATTTTTGTTTAAGATAATCAAGAGTTTTCCCTGCATATTTTGAATGTCCGTGAGCAATATCTATTACGAGAATTTCCAATCCTGATTTTACAAGAGCTTCTGCTCTTTCTTCAACATCTTTAACACCGACTGCCGCAGCACAAATTAATCCATAACTTTTGACTTCTGCAACTTGTCTTGCCTGTTCTTCAATTGTCATGAATCTGTGAATAACTCCAAGCCCTCCAAGTTTTCCTAGAGCAATTGCCATTTTTGCTTCGCAGATTGTATCCATATTTGCCGCGACAATTGGGATTTTAATTGTATAATTCCTTGTAACTTTTGTTTTCAAATCAACATCTTTTCTTGAAAGAATTTTATTATATTTCGGAACAATAAGAACATCGTCAAAAGAAAAACCTTTCCCGATAATCCGAGCCATATACTTTTTAGAAAATTATTTTTTATAAGGATTTATGTAATTTTTTACAAAGTTTTCTGAACATCACCGAAATCTTTTTTTCCATTTACAAAATCATCTTTTATCTCCTGGATTGTTTTATGCATTTTTTTCTCACGGGCATTTGCGACGTAATAAAAACTTTCATCGCGCGTGCTTTTTGTGATGAGCATTATGAGTTTCCCAGCCATTAATCTTGCTGTTCTTCCACCTCTCTGAATTTTCCTGATTGCGGAAGGAACTGATTCATAAAAAATGACTATATTGACTTCGGGAATATCAAGCCCTTCTTCTGCAATTGAAGTCGCGCATAAAACATTTATCTCTCCTGATGAAAACTCCTGAATAATTTTTTTCTGCTCTTTTTGATTCAATCCTGTGCTCTCTCCTTTTGACGAAACTTTTTTTGCCTGCCCCACAAAAACTTTTGAATTAATCCCTTCAATCATATTCAGTTTTTTAGAAATCACCGATGCTGTATCTCGGAACTGAGTAAACACAATAACCTTTAATTTTTCATTCCTGAATCTTTCAATGTCGATTATTTTGATTAATTCTTCAATTTTAGGATGCTCAATTCCTTTTGCAAGAAGTTCATTTGATTTTATGTAAACAGAACTGAACTCAGGCTTGCTGACAAGCTTTACAATCCCTTTGCTTTTTTTGTCGACTGCCTGCTTGAACAATTCTTTTAAATATTCATTGAAGCTTGCAAGAGTCTGCGTTTCTAAAAGTTCAAGTGCATGCTGGAGTTTTACCGCAATTGCGCATGAAGAAACAGCGAGGAGATAATTATAATTTTTATTTCCGTGAGAAACGGCTGACATTAATTTTTTTTGAAGTTCTATCAATCCAATCTTTGAAGCATTTCCCCAAAAAACTCCGCGCATCTTTATGTCCTCAATATAAGAATTAAATAATTTTTTCAGATTTTGCCTGATTGAATCAAGCTCTTCAGGGAAGTCAATAACATTTTTTTCAATTTCCAATTCCTGCAAATAGGGTTTAACATCGTCGGAATCTCTTGTTTTTAATTCAACTTCTTCTATTGAAAGATTTTTGCAAATTTCTTTGATTTTTGTTTTGTCATATCCAGGAGAAGCAGTCATTCCGATTATTCTCTGATGCTGTGCATGTTCTTTATATTTTTGTGCAACAAAATTGTAATCATAATTTTTTATGCATCTGTGAGCTTCATCTTCAATTAACAAACAGACATTTTTCAGGTCATACAATCTGTTTTTCAAATCATTTGCAATGCACTGGGGAGTTGAGAAAATTATGTCGGTGTTCTGCCAGAGTTTTTTTCTCGCTTCAGCATTTATCTGCCCTGTAAATAAATTCATCTCTCCAAATAATTCGGGAAGATGTTTTTTGAAATAATCAAGATGCTGTTCGACAAGAGGTTTTGTGGGGGCAAGAAAAAGAACTTTCTCTCCTGGAAACTGCTTCATTCTTTCGATTGACAGCATAAGAGCAATCAATGTTTTCCCCAGTCCTGTAGGAAGAACGACGAGGCAGTTTTTTTCCCTGCATCTTTCAAATATTTTTTGCTGATATTCTCTCGGAGTAATCTTTTCTAAAAATTCCATCTTATCAATTAAATCACAAAAATAGCGAAGAGCATTCCTATCAAAACTAATGCTGCGAGGAAGCTCCATATTATTAAATTTCCGAAAAATATTTTGTTTCCGTCAAGTTCGTAAAGAGGGAGAATATTGAAAAAAGCAAGATAAATATTCAATCTTGAAAAAAGAGGGAAGCCGAGGAAATATCCAATTACAGCAAGAACTAAGTTAATTACAATTCCTGATGCTGCAATTAATCCGAGATGGGACTCTGTTATTTCTGAAAAAGTATACAATCCGTGCCGTTTTGCTCCCTTGTAAATTCTTGGCTTTACGTCGAAAACCAACGATGCCATCCATACCATACTTTTGAAAGGGAATAAAACTAATTTTGAAATCAACGGAAGAAAAGCTCCGATAGGAAAAGGTTTTTTGAAATGCTGAGCAGGGCGAAGTCCATATCTTTCAAGACTCCAAATTTTCATTTCTATTTCTGAATCAAGAAGATATGCGACAATTTTTTTCGTGAAAATGTTTGCAAGAAGAACAAGAGACACAGCAAGAACAGTCCCTCCGATTAATTGCCAGTTTTCAACCATGTCCAATGACAAGCTCACTGAGAAACTTATGATTATGATTACCAACAGAATAGGGAATATCTCTTTTTTGCTTAACATACAATTTTTATGTTTGTTTTTTTTATAAATTTATCCTCTATTATACCTAAAAAAATTTATATTTTATTTTATGGAAAACTATTTAAATACAACCAAATAAATTTACCTATGAGAATAAAAAAGATAAGTGAAGTTATCGGAAACAAGGTTTATACTGATTCAGGAGATTTCTTCGGAGAAATAGAAGAAGCTAATCTTTCTGACAACAGAATCGACGGCTGGAGAATAAAAGTCGGCGGAAGTGTTATTTCTATGATTGGCGGAGCAAGAGGAGTTATAATCCCGCACCAATTTGTAAAGGCTGTTGGAGATGTTTTCTTAATTAACAGAGCTGCCTTGCCAAATCCAGATTCTAACATTGAAGAAATTCCTGAAGACTTGGTATAATTCTAAAACAGAAGTAAGATTTATAAGTATTAATCTAATTAATATACTATGGCAAATGAAACAACAACAGGAGTAATAACTTTTTTGCAGTACGATGTAATCTCTAAATTTTTATTGCCTTTTCTATTAGTATTCTTTGTAGTCTTTGCAATTCTCGAGAAAACAAAACTTCTTGGTGAGAAAAAACAAATTCACGCTCTTACAGCATTTGTAGTTGGACTGATTTTTGTCGGAGCAATTTATCCTGTTCTCGTTGTAAATAATTTGATATTATTCTTGACAGTAACTTTGGTAGCAGTTTTTGTTGTTCTTTTAATTTGGGGATTTATCTTTGGAGATGAGAAAGGATTCAAACCTGCGAACTGGATGAAATGGGGATTGGGAATAATTGTTGCTATTGCTTTCGTGGTTGCACTTATATGGGCAACAGGCTTGTGGGACAATCTGCAAAACTTTTTGTCAGGAGGAATTGGCGGAACAATTCTTACTAATGCAATATTCTTAATCGTGATTGCAATTGCACTTGCTTTAGTTCTAAAAGGTGTTGGCGAAAAAAAATAATTTTGACAGATAAATATTTAAAGATATTTTCACATTTTTCTCTATGTTAAAAGAGATGATGATGCTTCAAGCCTTTGGACTTTCTGAAGGAGTTATAGGGGAATTGCTTGCTAAATGGGAAGCACTTGGTTTTTTCAGTTATCTTCTTCCTTTCATGCTTATTTTTGCACTTGTCTTCGGTATTTTGACAAGAACACAAATATTCAAAGACAATAAAGCTGTAAACGGAATAATCGCGCTTGCAGTTGCATTTATGTCTTTGCAATTTGATTTTGTCCCGACTTTTTTTGCACAGATATTCCCAAGAGTAGGAGTTGGACTTGCAATCATTCTCGCAATATTCATTATTGTCGGACTTTTTGTTGATGCTAAGAGTAAAGTAATAAACTATATTCTTCTTGGAATTGGGGTTTTGATAATTGGTTTAATAATTCTTCAATCTGCAGGAGAGTCAGGATGGCAGTCAGCAGACTTTTGGGCTCAATATTTCCCTGCCATAATTCTTGGAATTGTAATCCTATTATTTATCTTTGTTGTAGTTGGTTCTGCTGGAAAACCTCAAGAGAAAAAAGATATTGCTTACATTCCTGCTTACGCAAGAGACTAAAAAATTTTAATTATTTTTTTCGTGAAATCGCTCTCTTCTGAACAGGCATTTCTTCCTCTTCAGAAGTTTCAATCTGCCTTCTTGATTCTCTCGGAGAAACCATTTTTGAAAATGAATCGCCCATCATTGACATTTCTTTTTTTATGCTTTCAAGATTCTGTCCGTAAGAGCCGACTTTTTCAAGAATTGCAATCTGCAGTTTGTCAATAGTCATTTCTATTTTTTTTAATCTCTCTGAAAGATTCTCAAATTTCGACTGGAGAAGAATTGCTGCTTCTGACGTTGCTTCCAAAACTTTCTGGAACTTTTTTATCCTGTCAGCAAAAATCTGGTCTGAAATTTCTATTATTGTGTCTGTATCAACCGCTGCTGGTGCAGGAGCATACTGCTCATAACCTCCGCCTTCTCCTCCTGCCTGATAATACTGCTGCTCTTCCTGCGGAACATATTCTGCACCCATATCCTGCGGAGCAGGAGCAGCCATCATTTCTTCCCCCTGCATTATTGAGGGTTCCATACTCTCTCCCTGATTATAATCATTATCTGCAACTGCATTTTTTATCTGCGCATGTTTCAACGCATCATTTATTTCTCTCGGAGAAACTCCCTGCTGAGATAATTCATTTACAATATCCTGGTCAGAAAAACCCTGCCTCTTCAAAGCCATCACATCATCTATTGTTCCCATATTGTATCACTCTTTTTATTTGATTTCATTTTATTATTAAATTTTTAATTTTTTTAAATCTTCTTTTCTTACAAAATCCATAGGCTGAAACATCTTTGCCTGTTTTGTGAGGATTTCCAAGTCTTCTTTTTTTGCAAATTTTGAAACTTCACTTGATATTGTTTCTATAAAAGAAGATAATCTTCCTAATGTTTGCTTCATTGTTTCAACATCTTTTTTTAGTTCGAGCATTTTTTTGTTCAAATCTTCTTTTGTTTCAATAAGATTCTGTCCAATCAATAAGATTCTGTCTCTTGCTATTTTTTGTTTTTCTTCAATATCCCTGACTTTGGAATTCATATCACCAAGAAATTGTCCTGCATAATCTGTCTGCTCCTGAGCCATAACCAACTAATGAATGAGAAGTTTAAATTGTTTGCTATACAAAATATTTTAAACTTCTTCGCTTTTTTCTTTTTATGCCATCTAAAGAGGAGAAATTATATTCTTATGAAGTAAGAAGAGAAGGAGGAGAAGATGTTCTTCATATCAATTATCTTGGGGCTCCTTTTGTTCCCAGCCTTGCTGATTATCCTGAAGTGATGTCGAGAACGATTGATGCGCTAATTGAAAATCCGGGAGTTTCAAGAATTATTTTTGCACAGCAGAAAAATTACAATTATGACAATCAGGAAACGATGCTCCTCCTTGAAATCGCGCATCTTTATGTTTATCTTTTGAGACAGGAAAAAATTTTGTCGCATGAAAAACTTACTTCGAATAACGGCCCTTATTTTAATCAAAGATATAATGAAATTTTTTCTTTCTTATTTTTACTAAGGCAAGATCCTGTTTCTGCATATTTTGAAATCAAAAAAATTATTATTCAAACAAAAATTCTTTTTGACAGGGCAGAACAGCAATACAGAAATGACATAGAAAATTATATTCACCTTCTTGAAAAAATTTTGTCGCTTCTTGAAAACACTTCAATAATACAAAAGCTTATTCCTTACTTTGAAGGATACAAAAAAGGAGACAGAACAATTTATGACAAAATTCTGAAACCAGATGTAATTCCAAATTTTACTTTTACGAGATTAGTTTATGACATACCTGCGGACGCGGAGATTATTGACCAATACACTGTCGGAGAAGATTTTGATACTTCAACAGTCACAATTTTAAAAAGAAAAGATGAATCAAAATTAATTTATCACATCAATCCCCCTGAAAATTCTCTTGACGAAGATTACAATATTCTTCTGAATCTTGCGAGAGGAGTCTTGATTGAACACCAGCCGAAAGCCGAAGAATTTACTGATGTGGAAAGAATAAGAAATGTTTTTTTTAACATTGCAAAAGACTTGCTTCAGGATTTGTCGCAGACACAGAGAATAAAACTTAATTATGCTGACCTGAACAAACTTGCGACGATACTTGTCAGGCAGACAATCGGGTTTGGGCTTGTTGAAGTAATTCTTCAGGATAAAAAATTACAGGATATAATGCTGAACGCGCCTATTCCGATGACAAACATTTATGTCAGGCATCAAGACTATGATGAATGCAAGACTAATATTCTTCCAAGCCAGTCAGATATTGACTCGTGGGCTGCAAAATTCAGAATGATTTCAGGAAGGCCATTGGATGAAGCGAATCCTATTCTTGATACTCAATTGGAAATCGGGAAGTTAAGAGCGAGAATTGCTATCATTCAAAATCCTCTTTCGCCTGACGGACTTGCGTATGCAATACGACGACACAGAGAAGAGCCATGGACACTTCCTCTTTATGTAAATAACAGAATGTTGAATTCTTTCACTGCAGGACTTCTTAGCTTTTTAATCGACGGAGCAAGAACTCTTTTAGTTGCCGGAACGAGAAGCTCAGGTAAAACTTCTCTTCTCGGAAGCCTGATGCTTGAAATTATTCCTAAAAACAGAATTATTGTAATTGAAGACTCTCTTGAACTTCCTGTTGAATCTCTGAGAAAATTAGAATATGATATTTTGAGAATGAAAGTCCGTTCTGCACTTTTGAAAACGACAACAGAAGTTTCTGCTGACGACGGAATAAGAACCAGTTTGAGACTTGGTGATTCATGTTTAATCATCGGTGAAGTAAGAAGTGTTGAGGCGAAAGCTCTTTATGAAGCAATGCGAGTTGGAGCATTGGCAAATGTTGTTGCAGGAACAATTCACGGAGCTTCTCCTTACGGAGTTTTTGACAGAGTTGTAAATGATTTGGAAGTTCCAGCAACGAGTTTCAAGGCAACAGATTTAATCGTCGTATGCAATCCAATAAAAACTGCTGACGGACTTCATTCAATAAAAAGAGTCGTGCAAGTTTCTGAAGTCAGGAAGCACTGGAAACAAGACCCCCAATTAGAAAAAGGATTTGTTGATTTGCTTAATTATAACATTGAAAAAGATGAACTAGAACCGAGCTCTGATTTGATTAACGGAGACAGCGAGGTTATCAAGAGCGTTGCGTCTAATGTAAAAGGATGGGCTGGAAACTGGGATGCTATTTATGATAATATTTTATTAAGAGGAAAAATAAAACAGGAAATAGTAAACGTTGCAAAAAAAACTGGATACAGCAAAATTTTAGAATCGGGATTTAACACATTATCCAATCACGTGTTTCATGAAATATCTGACAAAGTAAGACAGGAAATCGGATTGCCTCTCGGAGAAAGAGTTTTCCCTGAGTGGCAGAAATGGTTAAACAATGAAGTAAAGACAAAAAAGTTTTAGATAAATTATTTAAAGTTATTCTTATTTAATTAATCATGGTTGAAGACGTATATTCAAAAAAGGCAAAACAGTACGAATCTGAAGCTCATTATGAAGAAATGAAGGGAGCGCGAAAATCTCCTGCCAAAATAATTGAATCCTGGAGAAAAGCTGGAGAATATTGGAACCGCACAAAAAATCTTCCGAAAGCTGAAATGGCTTATGATAATGCTCTTAAACATGCCCGAAGATATTTGGGGGGCGAAGAAATAAAAGAGATTGAAAAAGAGCGTGCAAGCATAACTGCAGAACGTAAAAAACTTCTTCATGGACTTGAAAGAATTAAAGGTGGACTTGAAAAAAAATTTTTAGGATTTTCTTCAGTCTTTGCACTTACTCTTGCCCTTTTTTTTGTGTCCTCTAATCTGACAGGGAATGCTGTCGGAAATATTGGGGTAGCAGACACAAAATGGCTTGCTATATGTTTTTTTCTTTGCGGTTCATTTTTTGCATTTATTTATTTGAGAGGAAAAAATAAAAAATAATTTTTCTAAAAACATTTATAATTATATTCCTATTTAACATACTGAGGTGAATTATGGACGGAAGACCCAACATTGATGATATTCTCAAGAAACATGCTGCCCGAATTGAACAGAGCATAAAAACTACGCAGGATATTGAGAAAGTAAATTACAGCCAGAGTTATTCGACATTCAAGGAAGAACTTGCTCCTGAACTTACAAGATATGAAAAATGGTGCAGAAGCCTTGGAGGAATTATCAAACTTAAGATTTCGCAAAAAGAACAGGCAAAGGTTCAAAGATATCTTGAAATTGCGCATGTTGATTTGGAACCTTGGCAGCCAATAAATCTTGCAATGGTTTCTTTTTTCGGAGTTTTCCTCGCTGGGCTTTTGCTTTCTGTAGCAATAATGCTTTTCACTCAGGAGTTTCCTATTTTCTTTTTTGTTCTTTTAATGTTTGCAGGATTATTTCTTTTTTATTTTATCAACGGATATCCTCAAAGGCTTGCGAACAGATGGCGACTGAAAGCATCATCACAAATGGTTCCTGCGATTTTGTACATTGTCGTTTATATGAGACATACCCCTAACTTGGAAAGAGCAATTTCTTTTGCTTCACAGCATCTTCAATATCCTCTTGCGCTTGATTTCAAAAAAGTTTTTTATGATGTTGAATTGGGGAAATTTTCCACGATAAAAGAAAGTCTTGATAACTATCTAGAAATATGGAGAGATTACTCCACAGAATTTATTGAATCTTTTCATCTGATTGAAAGCAGTCTGTTTGAACCTGACGACGGAAAAAGAGTTGTTACTTTGGAAAAAGCATTGCAGGTAGTTCTTGACGGAGTTTACGACAAGATGCTTAAATTCACTCATGAAGTAAGAAGTCCTTTGACAAATGTTTACATGCTTGGAGTTGTCCTTCCAACTTTGGGACTTGCTCTTCTTCCTCTTGCTTCAGCAATGGTTGGAGATTTCTTAAAATGGTATCACGTTATGATTTTATTTAATTTGATAATTCCTTTTTTTGTTTTCTATCTTACTGACAAAGTTTTATCCCTGAGACCAGGAGGATACGGAGAAACAGAACTCATTGAAAGAAATCCTCTTTATCCTGTTTACAAAGACAAGAAACATTATCTAAATGCTTTCTTAATTTGCATTCCTTTTTTTGTCATCGGGCTTTTACCTTTATTTTTCCAGTCGCCACTTGCTCCTGCAATCGGATTAAAAAATGATTACACATTTGATGAACTTGGATTGAGCTTTTTTGGAAGCGAATCTTTTTTTGGTTTTATAGACATAGGAGGAAATTTAGCAGGGCCTTTTGGAATTGGCGCTTTGATATTCGGAATTTTTTTCACAGTAGGTGTTGCATTATTTTTTGCAATAGCATTCAAAAATAAAACAAAAGGATTAATCAAGGAAAGAGAAAAAACAAAACAGCTTGAAGTTGAATTTAACAATTCTTTATTCCAGCTTGGAAACAGAATCGGAAACGGAGTTCCTCCTGAACTTGCATTCAGCAAAGTTGCAGAAGCAACCAAAGGACTGAAAACAGAAGACTTTTTCAGAAGAGTTAATTACAACGTCATGCAAATGGGAATGTCTGTTGAAACTGCAATCTTCGACGAGAAGAGAGGAGCAATCGCATATTATCCTTCTGAATTAATTGCAACGAGCATGAGAATTCTTGTTGAATCCGCAAAGAAAGGATTGAACATTGCAGCATTAAGTTTGATAAGCATTTCAGAGTATGTCAAAAACATAAACAAAATCACTGATAGATTAAGAGACATGCTTGCAGAAATTATTTCTGACATGAAAAGCAACATGACTTTCCTTGCGCCATTATTATCAGGGGTTGTAATAGGACTTGCAGCGATGATAACTGGAATTTTAAGCAAATTAAATATCGCTCAGGCTGGAGGAGCAGAGGCAATTGCAGGAGTTGGCAATCTTAATGCAATATTAAATATTTTTGACATGACTAAAATGATTCCTCCTTATCTGCTTCAGATAATAATCGGAATTTATATTATTGAAATAATATTTATCCTTACGAGTGCTCTTGTTATAATTGATTCGGGAGAAGACAAACTTGAAAGAACAAACAAGACAGGATTAAATCTGAAAGCCGGAATAGGACTTTATGCTGTAACTGCAACTTTGTCTGTTCTTGCATTATTCTTCCTGACATCAATTGTGCTTGGAAACTTGAGTTAAGATAAATTTATAATTCCTTAAACATTTTCTTAATAATGAAAAAAAAAGGTGTGATTTCCGAATATCTTCCGTGGCTTTTGATTGGATTGATAATTCTTGCGATAATAATGATTAGCATTTTTTTGTTAAGAGGAAAAGGATTTGAATTCATTGACAGAATAAAAGAAATTTTTGGAGGAAGATAATGGCAGAATTAACAACAGAACAATTGATAAAAATAATTTTGGGAATTCTTGTAGTTGTAGCAGTTGCTGTTGGGCTTTATTTTTTCTTCAAGGAACAAATCCTAGAATTTTTTAGGGGATTTTCTCCTCCTGAGATATTTGGAGTTTTAATAAGATGAAAATTACTAAAAACAAAAAAGGTCAAAACAAGAGTTTTTCTCTTTGCAATTTTTTTCCAAAAAATCGCAGAGGATTTTTATTAGGGGAAGAAACATTAAAAGTAATAATTGCTGTAATTTGCATTGTCTTTCTGGTTTATCTTTTAGTTGCAATTTATTTTAATGTCACAGGCGAACAGAAACTTAAAGAAGCTGATGCAAGCATTAAAAACCTCATTGTTCCTGAAGTTGAAAGAATAAACAGCGGGGGAGAATACAGCAGCGAGGGAATTTTAATACCAAATCCCTCTGAATGGCTTCTCTTTAGTTATGTTGGAGAAGAACCAAAACCAAATTCCTGTCTCGATGAAAACTGCTTATGTATTTGCGAAAGAACTCTTCTTGAATTTTTTGACTGGCAATTAAAAAGATGCGAAGACAAAGGTGTATGCACAAATATTCCGAATCTTGCCAAATTTGAAAAAATAAGAATTGAAAAAACAGGAGTGCAGATTTTAATTCAAAAAATAAATGAACAAATACAAATAACGAAAAAATGAGTAAACAGGAAATTTGCCACAAACACAAAAACAGGAGGTTTTTGCGTAATGAGCCTTGATGAAATAATAAAATATATAATTTGGATTGCTTTCTTTATTTTGGCTCTTGCAGGATTATACTTTGTGCTAAAGCAAATAGGAGTTTTATGATCAACAATAAAAAAGGGGACATCACAACACAGCAAATAGTATTACTTATAATTCTAATTGCAAGTTTTGCAGTTGTTTTATTTTTTATATTCCGATTAAATCTTGGAGCGACAACTGAAAAAGAAGTTTGCCATAATTCTGTTCTTACGAGAGGAAGCAATGTTGTTCCAGGAGAATCAATTCCGTTGAACTGTAAGACAAGTTATTTATGTTTTACTGAAGACGGAAGCTGTGAAAAAATGAGCGGGAGTTTTGATGTGAAAAAAGTTACCAGTGACACTGAAACTTATGACATACTGGCAAATGAAATGGCTGACTGCTGGTGGATGTTCGGCGAAGGGAAAGTCAATTATCTTGGAGAAGAACTTTTGCCTAAGCTTTATTGTTCTATCTGCTCGCAGATTACTTTTGATGACAGCATGGGCCAAATTTTCGAGGACAATAAAATTTCACAAAATGCGTTTTATAACTATCTTGCTACTACAGAAATTTCAGAAGGCAAAAGTTATCTTGAATACTTAAACGGACTTAAAAATTCGCAGGCAATTGAAGAAACACTCCTGACTAATCAATCTGCATTTGGAGAAATAGATTTCAACAAGCACTATTCAATTACAATGGGAGTATACAGCAAAATCAGCGTCGGGCAATGGGCTGCTGCAGGAGCAGGAATTGCAACATTAGCCTTGGCAGTTGCAGGAGTTGCTATTCCAGTAATAATCGTTGTTGCAGTCGTGGGAGGCGTCGGCGGGCATTTCATAGGAACAACTGTCATAGGAGAATCAGGACAGCAATATTATACACCTTCAATAATTGCAACTGATGATTATGATTTATTGAATTGTGAATCAATTAAAACTCTGGCATGAAAATAAAATGAAAAATAAACGAACTCGCGACCCCACTCGCATGACACTGACCCTCTTTCCGCGAAATCGCTCGGGAGTTCTTCTTGTTGAAAATATAATATTTCTTATTCTGAATATTCTTTTTATTTCAATACTTATGCTTTTTTTATTCAGGCAGGGAAGCGGAGCAATTGTTCTTGAGCAAAGTTATGCAAAAAATATTGCACTATTAATTGATTCTTCAAAACCTGTGACAGAAATGATACTGAACATGAAAGAAGGTTTTGTCCTCGCTGAAAAAAACGGGCTGCAAAGAGAAGATATTGTGAAAATTGACAGCGACAGAAATATTGTGACAGTCCGATTAAGCGAGAAAGGCGGATATGAATATTCTTTTTTTAACGATGTTGATGTTACTGCTTATCCTGATATCTTCCCTGAAAATAATTATGTAATTAAAATAAACGGATATAGATAATGGGAATAAAAAAAGATAAACGAGGCGATAAAGTAGTTTCAATATACTGGTTTGCGATTTTGATAATTGTAGCAGGGGGAATTTTTGCAATGGTTTACATTTTTTACGGAAGTCCGTATGACATAAGAGAAATTGAAGCAAATCTTTTGATAAACCAAATTGCTGACTGCATTTCTTATGCAGGAAAAATGAACGGAAATTTAATCTCCAACGGCGAATTCAGAGCAGAACAAAATTTTCTTGAAGGATGCCACCTCAATTTTAATTCCTCAGATGAATGGGAAGAAGAACAATATTATACTGAAGTTAATTTTTACACCATAAATAATTTGGATTCTGCTGTTTTTAATTTAAAAAAAGGAAATAACAAATGGCTTCTTAGCTGTGAACTGCAAGAAAACAAGGAAGAGGAACGAGTTGCACAATGCGTTGAAAAAAGTTTTTATTCCCTCGACAATCTTAACAATCAATATATAATAAAAATTTTATCAGTAGTGAGGAAATCAGAAAAAAATGTTAAGATCTAAATCAGACAAGAAAGGGCAGATTGGTGAAACAGTTTCATGGATAATTGCAACAATAATTATTATCGGAATTTTGATTGTTTTTATTTACATCTCAATCTTAATTTCAAAGACAAAAATTATTCAAACCTTAAGCATTCAATTTGATGTTGCTGAAAAGACAGAATCATTAAATCAAAAAACTTCATTCAGCCATCAGCTTGCAGGAAATTTAAACAAAGAAATCATTGACAATATTCTGGAGGAAGCGAATAATGAATAAAACTACTCGCGACCCCGCTCGCATGACACTGACCCTCTTTCCGCGAAATCGCTCGGGAGATATACCCATAACAATTCTTGTAATCGGAGTAATAGTAATCTGTGGAATTGCAATGTTCAGTTTTTTTAATTCAATGGTTCAGACGAGAAATTCTTTTGTGGGAATAGGAATGGTCAATGAGATAAACATGCAGGCAGAAGAAAAAATTTTCAACGGAGAAAGTCCTGACGGATTGCATCTTAGAAAAAATATGACAGAGGGTTTTTTATTCTGGAGCAAAGAAGTTCTTTTGTTTTCGGTAAATTATCAGTCTCCTTAATACAAAAACATTTTTAAATAAAATAATCGTAATCTAAATATGTTAAATAAAAGAGGACAAGAGTTAAGCACTAATACAATTATTCTTCTTATACTTGGATTAGTAATTTTAGTTGTTTTAATTTTAGGATTTTCTACAGGATGGAGTTTTTTCAAAAATATTATCAGCCCTACAAATGTTGATTCGACTGTTGAGGAATGCGCAAGTGCCTGCAGTTTAAGTCAGAAATTCGCTTTTTGTTCTGCTGAAAGAACTTTGAGAGTTAACGAAGAAGACTTTTCAGTAAAGACAAGCTGTGCAGTTTTAGCAAACTCTCCTCAGCTTACGCAATACACAATACAAAAATGTTCAGCAATAAATTGTGATTTATCCTGCGAGTCAATATTAATAGACGACAAAGCAGCAATATTAGCTCCAACTGGAACAGCATCAAAATATGATGTCAGCGCTTTAGCAAATAATCTTAACGGACAAATTTGCATAATACCTGCTGAATAATAAGATGGATTACGGATTCTCTGAAAAAAGGAACAAGAAAAAAGTTAAGAAGAAAGAAAAGAAAAAACATCCTTACAGAGCTGGCGGAAAGTATAGGGGAACAGAAGTTAAGGCATAATTTTTAAATCAAATTTCCTATTTTATATTATGTATGAGGTGATTTTTTTATGGCTTCTGGGATTACTATTTATTGTATTCGCTGTAATACAGGATTTGAAAACAAAAGAAATTGATAACTGGATTAGTTTCGCACTTATAATATTTGCATTAGGGTTCAGATTTTTCTTTTCATTATTTAATGCGGATTTTGAATTTTTTTACAGCGGGCTTATTGGTTTTGGGGTATTTTTTGTTTTGGGGAATGTTCTTTATTATTCGAGAGTTTTTGCAGGCGGTGATGCCAAATTAATGATTGGACTGGGAGCAGTTCTCGCTCCTCCGATGATGTCTGCAATTTTTTCTTCCTTTTTTAATTTTATTTTGATATTCCTGTCGGTAGGATTTTTATACACTATAATAACAAGCATTTATTTATGCGCCAAAAATTTCAGAGCTTTCAAAAAAGAATTTTTTGTTCTGCTAAGGAAAAATAAAAAAATAATGTGTCTGATTATTCTTGCAAGCATCATTCTTGTTATCATAGGATTTTTTGAAAAATTATTCTTAGTGCTTGGAGTAATGATTTTTATTGTCTCTTATCTTTACATATATTCAAAGGCAGTTGATGAAACGTGCATAATCAGAAAAATAAAAACAAAAAATCTTCGCGAGGGAGACTGGCTTTATTCTGATTTGAAAATTGGAAAGAAAATGATAAAAGCAAAATGGGATGGGGTAACAAAAAGAGAGATAAAAGAAATAATGGGGAAATTCAAGGAAGTGAGAATAAGAGAAGGAATTCCTTTTTCTCCTGTTTTCCTGATAAGCCTTATTATTTTTATTATTTTCGAAATTCTGCAAATTAGTTTATGGAATTCTTTTTGGCAACCATAAAAATTTCTCTTCTTCAAAAGACACCTTATCGGTTTCTTTTGTAAACTTCCCTTTAAAATTCTGCTCACGGCTGTTTTCTTCTTCCTCTTTTTCTTCTTTTTCTAATTCCTCTTTTATTTTTTCAAGTTCTTCCATACTTGCATGCGATTTTTCTGAATTAAAATCTTCATCTTTGTAAACCGGAAGTATATTTATAACTTCATGCCCGAATAATTTTGATTTTGAAAATTCCACATTCTTCGGTGAAAATTTTTTCTTTATCTCCTTGGAAATTTTTTCTGCAAGACTCATTGCTTCTTTTGGAGCGACGTCATTATGCTCGAACGGAATTACCATAGAATGCCCTTTTGAAATTGGGTTTATGTCAAGGACTGCAATTGCCTTTTCATTTTCCCCTATTTTTACAGAGCCTATTTTTCCTGAAGCAATTGCGCAGAAAACACATTCATCTTTTTTCTCGTCAGACATCATTATATTATTCTTTTCAAGAAATTTTTCAAGCTGTTCAGAATTCATTGATTCAATCTGACTTCTTGCAGACAAAATCTGTTCAGGAGGAAAATTAGTTTCTATGTGAGAAGTAATTTTTTTCTTTATCTCTTCTGTTTCTTCTTCTGAGAGCATGTTAAATATTGGAAGAACGATTTTTTATAATTATCTCCGATTCATAATCTCTTCTTTTGCCAGATAATTCATATAATCGCCGATTGTTTTTATTTTTTTTAGCCTTTTGTCAGGATGGTAATGCCTGAGAGTTTGCATTAATACTGCATAAGTATATTCTTCTCTTTCTTTTTCATTTAATTTCAGATCTTCTGAAAGATTTGTATCTTCTGTTATACTTAATCTTCCGCAAATTACTGCGTCTTTAATTAGTAGATTCTGTCTAAATAATATTTCTGTTAAATTCTCAAGAGTCTTTTTCTTCCATTTAGAATCCATTCCATCAACTATATCTTTCATTTTAAGAACCAAATGCCCCTGCTCCCACTTGACTCATCAGCCTATTAATAATCATTTTTCACTATGAGCCAAATGCTCGTCTTATATCCATTACCTGAACAGAATTAACTTCTTCAATACTGCCCAATTCATTTTCCAGTTCTTCAAGCTCAATCTCTTCTGGCCAAGCAAAAGTTACAATTATTGCTTTTAACCCGAATGCAATTGACTCTTCTGTAAAAGTGCAGTTTTTGCCTTCTAGTCCTTCGATTATACCTTTTGCACTTTCTTCAATCTGACTTAGATCTGCATCTGGAGAAGTCGGCATAATTTTAATTTTTACTGCTGCGATTGCCATAAATTAGGGAAAAAAAGATTGTTTATAAATTTTTAGTAATCATATTCCTTTCCACGAAAATACTTAAAAACATTGATAATTTTTTCTTGAAATGGTGGTGGAAAATTATGACAGGATTGTCGAAAAGATTTCTAAAAAAGCAGGGGTTGAAAAAGATGAGATTGAAAGAAGAATCGAGGCTAAACGAGCAAAACTTTCAGGATTAATCAGCAGAGAAGGGGCAGCACAGGTTGTAGCTGCAGAACTTGGAATATCTTTTGACAATGAAACACTGAAAATAGAAGAACTTCTTCCCGGAATGAGAAAGGTGAATACTGTAGGAAAGATAATGGGAACTTCTCCTGTAAGAACATTCAAGACGAAAAAAGGCGATGACGGAAAAGTTGCAAATTTATTCATTGCTGATGATACTTCAAACATAAAAGTTGTTTTGTGGGACACAAATCACATCTCTCTTCTTGAGACGGGGAAAATAGGGGAAGGTATTGTTGTTGAAATTGTGAATGGTGCAATGAGAGAAAACGAATTACATTTAGGGAGCTTTTCTGAACTTAAAATAACAAATGCTGTAATTGGAGAAGTCAATAATGAAAAAGTTTTCAGAATGAAAAAAATTTCTGAACTGAAAAATTTAGACAATGCGAAAGTCAGAGCTTTTGTTGTCCAGTCTTTTGAGCCGAGATTTTTTTATGTATGCCCTACCTGCAGGAAAAAAGCAATTCAGGAAAATGGAAATTTTACCTGTGCTGAACACGGGAAAGTTGCAGGAGAAAAAAGAGCATTAATGAATGTGATTCTTGATGACGGAACAGAAACAATAAGAGCTGTATCCTTTCACGACAATCTAAAAGATTTGGGAATCACTGAACTGGAAAATCCAAGCGAACTAATGGTGCAAAAAGAAAATCTTCTTGGAAAAGAAATGATTTTTCACGGCGCAATGAGAAACAATAAAATGTTCAACACTCCTGAGTTTATAATCGGAGGAATTGAACTCATAGATGCTGATTCTCTGATTAATGAATTAGAATCAAATTAGTTATTTGTATTTTTGTTCCAAGAAATTAGCAATGTCTATCATTAAATTTGTGAACACTTCATTTTTTCCCTGTGGAATTATTATTTTCCCTGAAGGAGCTTTTTCCTGAACAGGCATTTTAAATATTAAATAATCAGGATTTAATGTTTTCAAATTTGAAACAATTGCTTCATATCCTGCAATTGTCGGGAAATATCCCATTCCTCTAATTTGTGAAGTTTCTATTTTCAGATTTCCAAATTCTTTTATAAATTCATCATAAAATTTTTTATCGTTATAATAATTATAAGTCATATAACTACTTACAAAATATTTTTCATTTAATTTTTCTGAACCTTCGACTTGGATATTCAATTTTCCCCCTCTGTAGTCTGAATCTAATCTCCAAATTCCTGTTTCTTTATGATTTTCGTCTTTGATTACCCTTCTCAAGATTTCGTTTAATGAATATTTCATATTTTCTTTGAAAAATTATTATTTATAAAGATTTATATTTAACATAGCAAGTTTTGTTTTTCCTTTATAAGTTATTCTAATTCTCCAATATATGTCTGAAATCCAAATAATCTTTATAAACCGAAGACGAATATTTTTCTTATGGCAAAAAAGTCTGAGGAAGAAGAGGACAAAGAGGTGGTAATTAAAGAGGGAAAAGAGCCACAGTTAACAGACTTGCCTGGAATTGGGCCTGCTGTTGCTGCGAAACTTGAGGCTGCAGGAATCTATGACTTGATGAGTCTTGCTGTCACCAGCACTGCTACTCTTGCTGACAAGGCAGGAGTCGGGGAAGCAGTTGCGAGAAAAGCAATTCAGGCTGCAAGAAAAATGCTTGATTTGGGTTTTGTCGACGGAACAGAGTTTGAAAAGAGGAGAGAAGATATTATGCATATAACGACAGGAAGTTTAAGCCTGAACAATCTTCTGGGGGGAAAGGGAATTGAAACAAAATCAATAACTGAAGCTTACGGCGCTTTTGGCAGCGGGAAAACTCAGCTTGGTTTGACATTAGCAGTCAGAGTTCAGCTTCCTGTTGAAAGCGGAGGAGCAAACGGGAAATGTGTTTTCATCGACACAGAAGGAACATTCAGACCTGCGAGAATAAAACAAATTGCCGAGGGAATCGGAGCAAATCCTGAAAAAGTTTTGAAAAACATTTTTGTTGCGAGAGCATTTAATTCAGACCACCAAATTTTATTGCTGGAAAAAATTTCTGAAATGATAACCAACGGAGAACCAATCAAACTTTTGATAGTTGACTCTCTGACTGCACATTTCAGAGCAGAGTTTACAGGAAGAGGAGAATTAGCAGACAGACAGCACAAGCTGAATAAATATTTACATAACCTGATGAGTCTTTGTGAGAAACATAATATTGCTATTTATGTAACAAATCAGGTAATGGCTAATCCTGCACAAATGTTCGGAGACCCTACGACAGCTGTTGGTGGGAACATTGTCGGACACGCTTCAACTTACAGAATGTATTTGAGAAGAGGGAAGCAGGGAAGCAGAGTTTCAAAATTAATTGATTCGCCAAATCTTCCGGACAACGAATGCGTTTTCTTTGTGACTGAAAAAGGAGTTGTCGACGAAGACGATAAATAAAATGTCAGAAAATAATTATAGGGAAAGAACTAATGAAGAATTGGAAGAGATGAAAAGGGATTTATCTGACAAAACAAAAAGTGTTATTGCACCTTGTTGTCTTTCTGATTCAGATACCTGCTACTCTGATTGCCCTAAATTTTATGATTGCTGGAAATATGATTATTCATCTAAACTAGAAAAGGAATTATAATTATTCTACAACTTCATCTTTCTTAAACCACAACGCAATTTCTCTCTCGGCATTTTCAGGAGAATCAGAACAGTGAATTACATTCTCGAAAACTTTTGTTTCTGAATGGATTCTTCCGTATTTTCCTCTAATTGACGTCGGAGGCGCTTTTTCAGGATTTGTTTCTCCTGCAAGTTCCCGTATTTTTTTGACGGCATCTTTTCCTTTATACACCATCGCTAAAACTCTGTCAGTGTGAAATTTTCCCTGAAGATATTCTAATGTATTCTCGAAGACAAGCTTTCCCTTTTCCTCGCCGAATTTTTTTATAAGACTATTTTTTAAATCTCCGTAATGTTTTTCTGCAAGCTCTTTTGAAACTTTCACAATTTTTGCACCAACGATTTTTAGTTTAGCTTCGGATAACATTGAAATAATATTACCTGTTAAACTTTTAACAAGCCCGTCGGGTTTTATCAAAATTAATGTTCTTTCTTCTTTCATAATTGTTCAGAGATTTTTGCATTTAAAAATTTATTCGTTCCCAAAAATATTTTTCACCGACGGAAAAATAATATTTACTGAAATTTTTTCTGCAAATAATTTTTCCTGAAAAAAAAACATTTATAAAGGGTAAAATTCTATATCTTAGATATAGAGGTTAGTTACATAAAAGATGGTGATGAATAAAAAAGGGGTAAGCAGAAAAAATCTAATTGATTTTGTTCTTATCTGCGGATTAGCTCTTTCTATTATTTTCATTTCTCAATTTGTAATTGCAGGAACAGTTATTGGAACTATCAATGTTACTAATAGATCTGGTTCACAATTTAATTTTACAGATGAAAATATCATCTCAGCTAATCAAAATGTTACTTACATTTACAATTTTAGTATAAGCCATATTTCTGGAATGAAAAATATAACAAGAATTAACATTACTCTTTGGGGATTTTTTAACTTCACTGCTGGATCAAACGGTACAGGAAACATCAGTACAACGACTCCTATTTACTTTTCGAACACTGCTGACCAATTAAGTTGGAATGCAACAACTGCTGATACATCCCTTATTAACTCTACAGGACATAGCAACTATACTTTCTTATGGTTCAATTTAACAGCAGGAACTCCTGGTAAATATAACATTACAGTTAGATTTATTTACGACCGTTCAGAAGCATTTACTAATTTATTATATAATGAAACAAATGTTACTGTGGTAGTTAATGATAGTATAGCTCCTTATATGGTTAATTTTTCAATATATGATTCAGATGGATATTTCATATCTCACTCAAATTGGTCTGGAAATTTACTATTAAATGTCACTGCTAAGGATATGGGTATTACCACAAATATGAGTGTTATATTCAATCTTACAAATATGAGCGGGTCACAAGTTGCAACTTATGCAGCTACAAATCTTTCGACATCTAATAATTACTGGTCTTACAGTTTAGATACCAGCGGTATTGCTGATGGAGTTAATTATAACATTACTGCCTGGGTAAGAGATGGTGGAGGAAACATTAACAATTCAATATCTGTTGGTAACTTGACATTTGATAATACCGCACCAAGCGGAACTCTCACATGTACTCCTACTGATGATATTTACATTGGTGGCACTGTTACTTGTGCATGTACTGCTACAGATGGTCTTTCAGGATTAAATCTTTCAAGAGGAACTTCTGGTAAGGTTTACAATGCAACTCCTACAACAACAGATTCAGGAGAGATTACTCAAACTTGTTACTTTAGCGATTATGCAGGAAATACTGGAACTGCTACAGCTACATATACTGTATGGGGAACCACAACTTCTGGTGGCTCATCAGGAGGAACATCTGGGGGAACTTCGACAACTTCAGTAAGCACTGTTAGTCAGATAACTGCTGCTAGTCCAGCAACTGTAAGCAACTTTGCAAGTGGCTCTGGTGTTTCGGAAATTCAAGTACAGGTAACTTCAACTGCAAGTAACGTTAAGATTACTGTAAATAAATATGAATCTGCACCTGCAGCTGTTACAGTTACATTAGATAATGCTTACAAATACCTGCAGATTAATACTCAGAATTTGGCTGATAAATTAAGCAAAGCAACAGTAAAAACTTATGTTGAAAAGTCTTGGGTTGATTCACAAGGGATTGCTAAAGAAGATGTATCTCTATACAAATATGATGAAGTAGCAGACCAATGGAATGAACTTACAACAACTTATGCCAGCGAAGATGCTACTTATTACTACTACACTTCTGAAGTAACAAGTTTCAGCTACTTTGGAATTGCTCCAGCATCTACAGCAGTAGTATCTGGAGGAGAAACACCAACACCTACTCCAACTCCTGAACCAACAGCAATACCTTTATGGGTTTGGATAGTCATAGGAGCAGTTATTCTTGCTGCAATAATTGGCGGCGGAGTTGTTTTAGGGAAGAAGAAACGAAAATAATTTTTTATTTTTTATAATAATCTTTATTAATTAATTTTATTATTCTTATTCATGAAATTAAACTTTAATGAAATTCTTTTTGTTGATTTGCATATTCATTCAAGATTTTCCAGAGCGTGCAGCACTAACATTACCTTTGAAAACCTTGTCAAATGGGCTAAAATAAAAGGACTTAATCTACTGGGGACAGGAGATTTTACTCATCCTTTATGGCTAAAAGAAATAAAAGAAAAATTGCGGGAAGAAAATGGTTTTTATTATCTTGGCGATTTTCCTTTTATTATCACAGGAGAAATCTCTTTAGTATACACGCAAACTCGCGGAAGAAGAATCCACCTTGTGCTTCTTGTTCCAAACATTGAAACTGCTGAAAAAATTAATTTATACCTTGATACAAGAGGGAGAAGAGATTATGATGGAAGACCTATATTCAGCATCCCTGGAGATGAATTTGTAAGAGAAATGATGAAAATTTCTGAGGACATAGAAATAATTCCTGCACATATCTGGACACCTTGGTTTGGAATTTTTGGAAGCATGTCAGGATTTGATTCTCTAAAAGAATGTTTCAAGGAACAAATTGAAAACATACATGCAATTGAAACAGGAATGTCTTCTGATCCTGAAATGAATTGGAGAATAAAAGAGCTTGGCGACAAAGCAATCGTCAGCTTTTCTGATGCACATAGTTTCTGGCCATTCAGATTAGGAAGAGAGGCTACAATTTTTCAAAAAGCAGATTCGTATCAGGAAATAATTAATCAGATTCGAAATAAAACTTTTATTGGAACTATTGAGACAGATCCTTCTTACGGAAAATATCACTGGGATGGACACAGGAACTGCAATTTTTCATGTTCTCCTGAAGAAAGCAGAAATTTAAACGGAATTTGTCCTGTATGCAAAAAATTACTTACCATTGGTGTTGATAACAGAGTCGGGCAACTTGCGTCATTTCCCGAAGGACACAAAATAGAAAATGCAAAATTCTTTTACGAAATCCTTCCTTTACAGGAAATTATTTCGCTATTCCTTGGCACTGCAATAGAAACCAAAAGTTGCTGGAATTTATATAACTCTTTAATTGAAATTTTTGGAAATGAATTCAATATACTATTAAATGTTTCAAGAGAAGAACTTGAAAAAAAAGATGTTGGAGAGAAACTTATTGACTTAATTTTAAAAAACAGAGAAGGAAAAATAAAAATCCAGCCAGGATATGACGGTGAATATGGAAAAGCAATGACAGGTGAAATGCAAGAAAAATTATTTTAATCTTCGCGTATAAAATCGTTTTTAATCAGGAATTTTTCCAAATCACATAATTCATTATTAATCACTTCTTCATCCCCTTTCTTCTTAATCTCGACTTTTGTTTTATAAGGCTCTTTATCAAAAGCATGTCCGTCAATATGAAAGTTATAGATAGTCTTTCCATCAAATCCTTCATAATTTCCTATTCTGTCTTCCATATTCTCAATACCTCCGAATTTTTTTATTAACAAATCTCTTAACTTTAAATCTTCATTACTTGTTATATAATCAGGCCAAATTCCTAATATTTTTGAATCTAATTTAGGAATATATTCCCGTGAATAAATAACTTTTTTTACAGTCATGTTCGTCACTCAACCTTTTTTTCTGAAAATCCTTTTTCAATCAAAAATTCTTCCAAATCACATAAATTTTCTAAATTACTTTTTGCTCCTGCTTTTTTTATTGCTACTTCTGCATTATATTTTATTTATTTTTTTCAGGTTACAG
>JAMCXF010000035.1:22500-43603 GCA_023475035.1 Candidatus Pacearchaeota archaeon | reverse complement strand
CTTGAGGATTCCTTTTCTCTTTGCATAATCATTGATTACTCTTGTCAAAGCAGTCTTGAATCCAAAAACGTGAGTTCCTCCCTCGACAGTATTAATTGTATTTACAAAACCAAAAATATTTTCCTGATATCCTGTGTTGTATTGAATTGAAACTTCAATTACTGTATGGTCCATTTCCCTCTTGAAGTAAACAGGTTTGTGCAGGACTTCTTTTGATTTGTTCATCCATTTGACAAACTCCATCAAACCGCCTGTAGCTAAAAATTCCTCAGTTTTATTTTTCTCTTCATCTCTTAAAATAATTTTAAGTCCTGAATTAAGGAATGAAATTTCCCTGAATCTTGTTTCAAGAACCTTGTAATCAAAATCTACTGTGGAGAAAATTTCTTCATCGGGCCAAAAAGTAACTTTTGTTCCTGTATCCTGCGGAGAGCATTTCCCAATAATTTCAAGCTTTGTTTTCGGGTCTCCTCTTGAATATTCCTGCCTGTAAATATTACCGTCTCTTTTTATTTCCACAATTAATTTTTTTGAAAGAGCATTTACACACGAAACTCCGACTCCATGAAGTCCTCCTGATATCATGTAGGATTTTTTGTCGAATTTTCCCCCTGCGTGAAGTTTTGTTAAAGCAACCTGAACAGCAGGAACTTTGTAAATAGGGTGCATTTCAACAGGAATTCCTCTCCCGTCATCATCAACAGTAGCAGAACCATCCTTGTTTAATGAAACAAAAATAACCTTGCAAAAACCAGCCAAGGCTTCATCAACAGAATTATCAACAGTTTCGTAGACTAAATGGTGCAATCCATCCTTGCCAGTACTTCCGATGTACATTGCAGGCCTCTTTCTTACTCCTTCAAGCCCTTCAAGCACTTTTATTGATTCTGCGTTGTATTGTTCTGCCATTTTCTAAGAATCTTACATCAGAAAAAGCCCGTATTTATTTATAAACCTTTCTAAGCAAAAATACAGTTTTACCGACGATAAAAATAATTTTTAAAGAAATAATTTACTCTTTTTTCCCTTTTGCTTTCAATCCTTTTTTAGTCTCTTCAGACTTTCTAATCCAGTTAACTTTTCGCCTCTTCATAAGCATATTTTTTCTGCATTTTGAAGAGCACAAATATTTTACAGTTCCGTCTTTAAGTATGTAACTCAATCCTCTTGGAGGTTCATAATTTTTCCCGCAATAAACACATTTTACCATTTTAACTATATGCCCCCTTACTTACTTTAGAACGAATTTTTCTTGCTTCAATTTCTGTTTCTCTTAGCATTAAAATGTCTCCAGGTCTTATTGGTCCTTTGATGTTTCTTCTCATGCTTCTTCCTTCGTCTCTTCCTTTTTGAACCAAAACTTTAACCTGAGTAATTTCTCCTCTAAAACCAGTTCTTCCAATAATTTCCTCTACGACAGCAGGAACAACTTCACCCATATTAATTCTGTCTTTTCCCTTAGGTGATTGCTGTTGCAATCTCTTCTCTTCCTTTGTTTGTGTTTTAGCCATTTTTATTTCAAAGCCTTAATTTCAGATTCGGCTTCTCCGGCATTTATTACAACTACAGAAGATGCAGGTACAGAAATCCCGACAGCAAGTCCTAACTTTTGTCTGCTGTCAACTTCGTGGCACGGAATTTTTTTCTCTTTACATAGAAGTGGCAAATGCTGAACAATTTCTTTAGGTTCAACGTCAGCGGCATAAACAACAAGCTTCGCAGTTCCTCTCTCGATTGCTTTTGTAACTTCGTTTGTGCCTTTCTCAATTTTTCCAGTCTTTTTAGCTTTCTCAACGATTTTGTATATGTCTGCCATGTTAGTAGTTTCCGAGAATAAAGTAAGTAATCCTCACTCACGTTCATCGGATAAAATAGTTAGAAAAAATCAGTTTAAAAATGTTTTGTATAAGGATTACAACAAAATTTATAAATTTAAGAAAGGATTTTTTTGAATGGAATCAGAAGAACTAATAAAATTAAAGGAAGAAATAAATTCAGGCGAATATTCCAGAAAGACAGTTTCTGAATTTTTTACATTTGCCCCGTCTGAAGAATTCAAAGAAGCCTATGGATTATTAGTAGAGTTTAATAAAAGATACGCAGAAGATGGTTTTATTGCAAAGAAGGTTAAGGAAGGATTCACCGAAGAAAGTGCCCGCAGAGCATTAACTTGTTCTTATTTGTTGAATTTTATAGATGAGGAAGTTATCAAGCATGTTTTGCCAAAGATATCTGATTTGGAAACTGCAAAAAAGAAGGGTATTGAATCTTTATTGATTTAATTTTTTTGTCAAATCTTGTTTAACTTCTGGAAGAATTTGAAAATCCTGACATTTATAGCCGTTAATTATTATTTGAAATTGAGAATTTTCATCTTGAGTTATACCCTGCTCCTGACAATGACATTCCAAAACTCTGCCTTCATGCAAATGCCCGAGACATGAATAATGTTCTGTTCCTATGTCCTCTTTTGCTTCATATTGATTATCGCAAAATTTTCTTGGCTTTTGCATTCTTGTATAAATTTTTTGAACTTATAAGATTAATTATATTCCAAAAACTATTTCCATTCAACCTCAACTTCATCTGTTCGCTGTCTTGGTTTTATATCCAAGTTTTCAATTTCTTTTCCTGAAAATTTTATTCCTTTCTGAAACATTATTTCTCCTAAAAAAGCAATCATTGCGCCATTGTCAACAAGAACTTCTCGCGGTGGAACAAATAATTTCGCCCCTCTCTCATCACACATTATTCTGCACATTTCCTGAAGTCGTGAGTTACATGCAACTCCTCCGCCCAAAAGCAATTCCCTTTTTCCAGTATGAGCCAAAGCCCGTTCAGCAGTTTCAACAAGCATCGCAAAAACCGTTTCCTGCATTGAATAGCACAAATCTTCTTTTGAATATTTTTTTGAATTAAATTTTTGCTGGAGATTTGTCAAAATTCCAGAAAGAGAAATATCCATTCCTTTCACAACATAAGGAAGTTCAATGTAACTTCTTTTTCCTTCAGCAAGTTTTTGAATCACAGGCCCTCCGGGAAAACCAGCCCCCAAAAGTCTTGCAAAAGTGTCAATAAAATTTCCAACTCCCAAGTCCAAAGTTTCCCCAAAAATTCTATATTTCCCCGACGAATAAGCAATTATTTGCGTGTTCGCACCAGAAGTGTAAAGCATTACAGGGTCTTCTGCATTTGTAAGTTTTCCAATCTCAAGATGAGCAATGCAATGATTGACAGGCACAAGAGGTTTTTTTAATTTCTCCGAAAGTTCTTTTGCAAATCTGATTCCTTCCAGCAAACAGGGCGAAAGTCCAGGCCCCTGAGAAAAAGAAATTGCATCGATGTCTTTTTCAACAATTCCTGCATTTGCGAGAGCATCAAAATAAATTTTTTCTTTGTTCTCTTTGTGATGTTTTGCAGCCTCAGACGGAATTATCCCGCCGGTTTCAGTCGTGTAAGTCTTTTTTATATTTGCAAGAATTTTTCCATTTTTGACAATGCCGATTCCGAATGTATGTGCTGTTGATTCTATCCCCAAAACAATTGCCATTAAAATTAACACAATAATTGTTATAAATAAGTTTCTTTTATTTCAAAGATGGATTTTATGTTATACCCCACTTTTGAGTTTATTGAAAATAGGGGCTGGTTTCCATGGATAAATCTACCAGAAGATTACAAAGGATTAGTTCCTGAATTTTACAAGCAGGAAAGAAAAAACACAATAGAAAAATATGCAAAAATGGTTGAAGAAAGATTTATTGGAAGATTAGAAATTCGATTGCAATGGGATAAAGAAGAGGGATTAACAAATATTAACGTTGGCTTTGGCGCAGGGTTAGATTTGAATAAACAAATTGCTCCTCATTTCTGCGAGCATAACTTAAACACAACAACATCCCTTATGACAGGAATGATAGCAATGAAATATATTTCAGAATTATATAAAAGTAAAAAATTAATTAAATAAAAAATAAAAAATTGATTAGGATTTACTTTTTCCTTTTTTTCTTAGCGGTTTTTTTTGCGCCTTTTTTCTTCTTTCCGCCTCTAGCCATAACAGCCTCGCATACGTTTCCTGCTCCGTCAACGTAGTAAAGATGTCCTGGTTTTCTCTTAATTACTTTATGAACAACAATCTTTCCCATTTTCCACCTCCTTTTAGTTCTTTAATAATATATCATCGTCGGTATATTTAAATGTTTCTGTTTTTTATCGACGGTACACCAAAAAATTTTGTTATTTTTTTGTTTTTTTTGTTTATTGGCACTTCAACAAGCTTGAAAACTTTTTTTCTCGGAGAAACAAAAGACTCAAAGGGTTGCACAATTTTTAAATCAGCAACTTTATTTTTATCATCAAGCCAAACAGCAATAAAAGGATAAAGAACAAAGAATGAATGTATTGCAATTTTTTGTTTTCTTTTAAAACTGAATAATAAAATTCTTGCCTTGTCTTTTTGAGAAAACATTAATCCGATTCCTTTTTCAAATAAGTTGCATTCTTTCACAATTAGTTTTATCTTCTTATTCCTATAACCAATAATTAACTTTTTGTCTTTCAACTTTTTCCTCTTTTTTCTTTTTATATTCAGCGTAACATCTGTTTACATTCCTGTCAGTAACGAAATCATGGTGTTTAAATCCTCCGCCGAATGTTTTTGGAATATGCATTAATTCATGAATTATTACTTTTAATTTTTCCTCGTCATCTAATTTTTCAAATCTTTCAACAAGAAATTCAAGAACATAAACTGCTTTTATGCCGATTGCTTTTTGCATTATTTTATTTAATGCGTGGCATCTTGCGATTGTTCCTCTTGAAGAAGTTCCGTAGCTTCTGTAGCATTTGATATTAGAAACATCTACGTGAGGAAAAAGCATCTGCGACATTTCTTCTGCTATCTTCTGCAAATCTTCGGCAAATTCGTATTTCATTATGCAAAACTCCTGTTTTGTATTTGTGCTGAACTTTGTTCTGTCATGTTAAAATTTAATGTCTATTATTTTCTCGTGGCCTGTCCTTCCAAAAGTAATATGAAAACTTTTTTCAGGAACTCCTAAATGTTTGGATAATAATTTTATCATTTCAATGTTCGCCTTGTCATTTTCAGGCTCAGATTTGACATGAACCAAGTATCTGTCTGCCCCAAAACTTTCAACGCTTTGTTTTGAAGAATTCGGTTTTACTTTCACTCTTATTTTCATAAGATAAAAATTAAATCATTAATTATAAAATTATCTGTATTCGGGTTTTTTGTAAGGTCTTCCCAAAGCGTGATAAATTTCAGTTTCAGTTTTGCTGGCAATTCTTTTATTCCCCCTGAAAAGTCCGTGCTGGTTTAATTTGAATCCTTTTTTCTTAGCAACAATTCTTAATCCGATTCCGGCACCGAACTCACTTGAATAAGCAAGCAATGCAGCACCCCATTCTTCAGGAACAGTATAATACAATTCAACATTAACTCCTTCAATTCTCCATCGAGATTTTTTTTCTCCGCCCTGGATAAATCTGCCTTTTTTTCTCAGGAAGTCTTCCAGTTTCATTCTGTCTTTGGGAATAAGAACAATATCAATATCAACAGGATTTTTTTCTTTTCTTCTGATGCTCCCGACAACTTCAATCTTTTTTGAATAAGGTTTAAGGTAATTAGAAATTTTTTGAGAAAGTTTTAAAACAAAATCGCCTTTTCTAGTCGTTACATATCTGCCTTTTTTCAGCACAACTCTTTTTTCTTCCACAATATTTAATAATCATTTTCACTTATAAATTTTATTAAAAAGATGACAGATATAGAAATTGTAAATGTAAAAATTCTTAATGAAAAAGACAGAGAGATTGCTGGCAAACTTTTAGAAGAGTATCACAAAAAAATTCAGAGATTGATAAAAAATCCGTTATCATTAAAAGTGCACATTAAAGAATATGATAAAGACGGAAAGAAAAGCAAATACAGTCTTAATACTGAAGCGATATTCTCGGGAAGAATGATTGAATCAAGTTCTTGGGATTATGATTTTGCAAGAGCAATTCATAAAGGAATGACTAAACTGGAAAGCGAAATAGAAAAAAAATTTAGAGTTAGCAGGCAGCAATAATTATCTCCCCGTCACAATTTCAAGAGCGTCTCTGTTTTTGAGTTTGTAATCTCTTCCGAGAATCTTTTTTGTTCTCGCGTCAATTCCTCTGTTAAAATTCTTTCCGAAATCAGTGTGAAGGAAAAAAGCAAAGTCCAGCGCAGTTGAACCAGGAGGCAATAAAAAACAATCAGGCAAAACTCTTCCCTTGCTGTCAGCGAGTTTGCTTGCTCCTGCAGGAAAAATTGCGAGATAACCAAGAAGATTGAAAACAGAATAATTCAAAATTTCCTGAACTCCTGTTCCTGTTTCATATTCGTCAAGAACATTTTTCTTTATCTTGTCAAGTGCTTCTTTTTGTTTATCATTCAAATTTTTCTTGATAACAAAATCTTTATTTCCGGGGGTATAATCAATAATTTCTCTCTTCGCAGCTTCTCTTAAAGCAAGTTCAGAATCAGCAGAGCAAGGAATAATAATTTTTTCAGGAAATTTTTTCTTTAACTTTTCATAGTTCTCTTTTCCGTTAAGAGTATCAATTTTATTAGCTGCGATAATCATTGGCTTGCTTGATTTTCGGAGTTCAGAAGCAAAAGCCATAAGTTGTGCCTCTGTCCATCTGCTTGGCTGTGAAGAAAAATTAAGTTTTGACAATGCTCTTTTTACATGCTCTTCCTTAACTTTTAATCCTGAAAACTGATTTACAACTGCTTTCGTAAAATCATCTCCTTCCATCTCTATTTTCCTTGCAAAACTTTTCCATACTTTCATGAATATTCCCAAAAACCATTTGTCAAGTTCTTCTTCAAGAAAAATAACATCTTTTGTAACATCATAATTTTCTGTTTGCTTCCCTGTCTCATCAGTTGTTCCAGAAGCATCAACTATCTGAATAAACACATCTGCCTGTCTCAAATCATCAAGAAACTGGTTTCCAAGCCCTTTGCCCTCACTGGCGCCTGGAACAAGCCCTGCTACGTCCATTAAATCAATTGGGACAAATCTCTTGTGGTTTATGCAAAATCCGTGATTGGGGTTGCACTGAGTGTTGAATTCCTTGTCAATGCAGTCTACTTTCACGTAGCCTATTCCGTGATTTGCCTTTATTGTTGTAAATGGGTAAGAAGCAATTTCAACTTCAGCCAGAGTCGCTGCCTTGAAAAAAGTGCTCTTTCCTACAGAAGGTTTTCCGACAAGTCCTATTAGCATTTTATTATTTCAGATAAGGATTATTTAAATCTATTTTCTATGCCGTATAATAAGCAAAGTAACAATTGAAATCGCTACAACCATTATTCCCAATATCAAAATAAAAACTATCAGTGCAAAAGTATCTTCAGGAGTTCTTTCTAATATCTGGAAATGCGCGCTTGAAGGAGCAAGTCCTCCCGGATAAACGAGTTCTAATCCGACAACATATTCTCCAAGAGGAAGCAATCCGGTTGCAAAATTTCTTGTGAACTCTGTTCTTTCTTCTACAAGAAGAGTCTCACTTTGAGTCAAATATATTTTCCCAGAATAATCTTTTATTACATAATTAAGAGTTACATCAAGTCTTTCCTGATCTCCAAGAGGAAGAAGTCCAACTCTTGTTTTAAGCACTCCTCCCTGAGAAACTCGGTAGTCCTGATTCAATACAACAATGTTAGAGTCAAATAAGAGTAATTTTGTTTTTATGTTCAGAACAACCAAAACTTCAACTCCTCCAACTAAAATTTTTCCAGTGAAAATTCCAGGTTCGTCAGGAGCTACAAAAGTAACATCAAAAGTTTTAGTTTCTTTTGGAGCAAGTGTTAATGAAGTTTCACCAAGAATAACTTTCCCGCCCAAATCTCTTTGAGAAATAGAAATCGTCCTTGTAGAAGTTCCGTCATTAGTTACAGAGATTGTTTCTTTTTGATTTGTGTTAATTGCAAGTTTGATGTTAAATTGTCGCGGAACAACAGTTAATGGCACAGACGTTACTCCGCCTCCTCCCCCGCCAGTTCCTCCGCCTGTATCCCCTCCTCCGGTTGCAGTGCAAACTCCCGTAGTGCAGGTATATCCTGAAGTGCAGGTTCCGCAATTAAGCGTTCCTCCACAGCCATCACTCCAGCTGTCACAATTATAGCTCCCAAGTTGCGAACAAGTTTTTGGAAAACAGGCAAAAAATCCTTCAACATCTCCTCCGGCATTTATCGCAATTTCTTCATCTCCTCCGGCATTTATCGCTAATACATCTGCCTTTATTGTAGGGAAAATAAATATGAAAATAAGAATAAGAAACATACTCTTTTTTATCATAATAAATAAAAAGAATTTCTATTAATAAATTTAATTAAAATGATAGGATTAAGTTATACACTGGCAAAATTCAAATTTAAGCTAAGAAATGAAGGAAGTTATCTTGGAATTATTTGGTATCTTCTGAATCCATTATTTTTCTTCACATTGTTATTTTTAATTTTCAAAGACAGAATGGGGAATGAAATCCTGCAGTATCCATTGTATCTTCTGGTAGGGATTATAATGTTCAATTTTTTTCAGTCAATTACATCTGAATCAGCAAATGCAATTCTTCACAATCGGGGTTTGATAAAGTCAATAAAATTTCCGCACGAATCCCTCATACTTTCAAACCTAATCAAAGTTTTGTTCTCGCATTTTTTTGAAATGATTATCCTGATAATTTTTCTTATTATTTCAGGTGTAAATCCTATATTTATAATTTTCTACCCAATAGTTCTTTTATTTTTTTGTTTATTCATTTATGGAATCTCTCTTGTATTATCAACAGTGACGGTTTATCTTGTGGATTTTGGGAATATATGGGGATTCATAACAAGCATGATGTGGTTCGCTACCCCGATTTTTTATGCAATCGGCGGGCAGACAAGATTATTTATTCTGAATTTTTTCAATCCCCTATATTATTTCATAACTCTGGCAAGAGATATTATTATCTACAACAAAATTCCAGAATTGTGGGTTATTTCGGGAGCAGTAATGTTTTCTCTCATGTCTTTAACAATCGGATTATTTATGTTTAATAAATCTAAAAGAAAATTTGCAGAAAAAATATGACAGACAGAATAGTTGTAAAAAATCTATGGAAAGAGTTTAATATAGGAACAAAAGAAAAACAAACATCTCTCGGGAAAATTAAATCAATGATTTCGGGAAGAGAACAAAGAAAAAAATTCTGGGCATTAAAAGATGTTTCATTTACTGCAAAATCAGGAGAAGTTATCGGTATCGTCGGTGATAATGGTTCAGGCAAGAGCACATTACTGAGAATAATTGCAGGAATATACAGCAAAGATAAGGGGAAAATTTTTATGAAAGGGAATGCGATTTTAGTTAGTAATGATGTTGGATTAAATTTTTCTCTAAATGCTATAGACAATATTTTTTTAGGTTGTTCAATACTTGGTTTAAATGAGAAAGAGATAAAACAGAAAGTAAAAGATATAATCTCTTTTGCAGAACTTGAAAATTTTGCTAATACAAAATTATATCAATATTCTACGGGTATGATTGCAAGACTGACTTTTTCTATAGCAATCCATAGTATTAATAAAAATCCGTATGTATTATTAATCGACGAAAATTTTTCAGTAGGAGATGAAAAATTCAAAAAAAAATGTTTTGACAAAGTAAAAGAGTTTAAAAAAAATGGTTCAACAATTTTGATTGTTGATCACGATGCTTTTTCTATAAAAATCAACTGTGACAGGATTATTTGGCTTGATAAGGGGCAGATTAAAAAAGAGGGGGGTGTAAAAATAATGGAAGAATATGGGAAAGTATTAAGGGGATAATTTGTAAAATAATATTTTTCTTAAAAAATAATACATATCTGGATTTTTCTTTTTTATTAAAATTCCAATTTTCCCGATAAATTCATTATATTTATTCTTTAAGTGTATCAAAAAAAGTTTTAAATTATAATAAAATAAATTTAATCTTAAAAAAAAAGAAAATTTATGATAAATTTTGATTTCATAAAATTTTTGTCCGGAAGGAATATCATTTAGGTCTATTAATTCTGCCTTTTCAAGATTTTTTTTCCATTCATTATAACAAGGATTTCCCGAACGCCAAGGTTTATTTGATCCAGCAAAATGGAGAATAATACCTTTTTGGGGGGCGTGATAATAATTAAAGCCATCGACACATAAATTATAAGCTAACGGGATTTTTTTCCATTTATTATAAAAATATAAATTAAGTGCTGTTTGTTCCCCGTAATAAAAAAAATTTAAATTTTTTTGTAAAAGAAAATTTATATCACTAAAAGTGTTATCTTTGATTATGCTTGTATTAAAAGCGAAAACTCCTGCATTAAAAGAAATTTTATTAAGATTATATTTTCTTTTTATTTTTGCGGGAATGTCTTTGGAATTTACAAATTGTTTTTTTAATTTCCCAAGATGAAAATCATTCACTGCTCCGAATTTTTTTACCTTTGTTAGTTCATCCAAATTTGCTCTTACAATGATATCAGCATCAAGATATACAATATTTTTCCATTTCTTGAATTCTTGTGTGAATAAATAGAATTTATCAGCAATAATAGGAGAAAATTTTTCCGATTCTTTTTCTCCACCCCACGCTTTTTCAATTAATAATTTGCATTTCTTGATTAAGATTCCCTTGTCTCTAAACCACTTCAAATCTTTTTCAGGAATTTCATGAGCTAACAGCATATAATCTCCCTTCCATCCTGCATTCCAGTAAACGCTTGAAAATAATTGCTTTGCTTGTTCAATATAATTCCTGTCAGCGAGAGTTACAAGTAAATTTTTTTTCATTTTCTTTTTATTTGAGAAGCCCATATAGAATAACAAAGCATATTGCATTTTCTACCAAGGCAGTATCTGAAATTTTTTTGTGCTCTTAATTCTTGATATCTTTTGCCATTCCAGATTTCTTCAAAAGTATTTTTATATAAATTCCCCATAATATGCCTTCCCTGACAACAGGAGCAGATATCCCCATTAGCGCGTATAATTGCCTGAATCCAAGGATAACCGCAGTCATTTGTTAAGGGATTTGGATTAAAAGCTTCTAAATATTTTGGAACATATTTGTCTATTGGTAATTGAAAATCATTCCAGTTATTATTTTCTTCAATTATTGCATCTCCTATTTTTGAAGGGCAGGAAAATCTTATTTTATATTTGTCTGCAAGTTTTTTTCCTTCCTTAAAATAAAAAGCGGTTTTTTTCTCATCGCAGACAAGATATCTATTAGATTTGACATAAAGATCAATCGCGCTAAAAAAAAGATCTCTTATACCGAGTTTTTTGGCAAGTTCAATAATATTCAGAATTTCGGGAAGATTATCAACAGCAATTGTACAACTGAGTCTTATATGGAATTGATCATTTTTTCTATTCTTGTATTTTTCTGCATATTTTTTCAAATTGTTCATAAATATTTCAAAAGATGCCCCATTGCGTATCATTTCATAAATATTTTTTGTTGCAGATTCAAGAGAAATATTAACAAAAACTCCGCGTTCATCAAAAAGATTCAATATTTCTTCATTAAGTATAGTCCCATTAGTGAATATTTTCGGCAGGAAAGCGTAATTTTTTGTGTCAATAAGAAACTTTTTAAGATTTTTAGAAAGCAAAGGTTCTCCTACATAAAAAAAATTAACCTCTTCGGCTTGTTTTATCAAAGGCTTAATTTTATTGAACAATTCAATAGGAAATTCTTTTCCTTCAGAAGAAAAAATATGCTGATCGCACATGATGCATTTGAGATTACATTTTTGTGTTGTTTCAAGATATAACTTTATAGGGTAAGATTCTAATTTTGTTTTGCGATTATTTATTTCCTTAAGATTAATTTTTATGTTTTTGTCCATTTTACCAATATTCGGTGTAAGTATTATCAATGATAAATTTATTTATATCCGGGTAAAAAAGATTTATCGTTTTTGGAATAATATATCTTATTATTCTGTTCAAAGTATTTTTTTTGAAAAATTTTTTGTTTATATCAGAATATTGCTCTTTTTGAAGAAGTCGGTGGCAATATAAACAATTCTCAAAATGTCCCCAGAAAAAAATTCTTATGTAATCTTTAATATTAAGTTTTATATCGGGGAGAAAAAAATCCTTCTCAGAAAAAAATCTCGAATAATTAATAAGAAAATTAAGGAATAAATTATGGAAAGTATATTTGTCGAAACATCCAATTTTTATAAGAATTGCTTTCTTAATGAAAAAACCTGAAAGAAATTCAAGAAGATTTCCTGTTTTTTTATCCGCAAAATAAGAAAAATCAGTTTCTAAATTAAAATTTAGAAGATTGTTAGTTGTTTTCTTTAGTTCAGAAGAACAAACAAAGAAGATATTTTCAGATTCTGATGAAAATATTATTTCATTGTACTTTGAAGCAAGTAAATTCCCTTCTTTTTTATAATTTTTGAGACTTATTTTTTTATCAATTTTGGGAATTATAATTATTTCAAATAAATTTTCTATTTCTTTAACGTCGGGAATTTTTGAATCCTTGTATATAATAAGAAGGTTTTTATTGTGCATCTTTTATTTTTTTAAGTTTATAATATAAATTTGGATTATGTCTTTTAATGGATATGCCAATTTTTCCAATAAATTTATCCAAATTAAAATTATGGTGACTCTTGATTTTGAATGAATTTATTAAAGACTCTTGTTCTTGATTAGTATAAGGGATTGTTTGTTTGCAGGCAGAAGAGAATAACTTAGGTTCAAAAAGTTTTAAGGGGCATTGACATGCGTCAATCGGGCAGATTATCATTTTTTTGTTGAATTCAATTTTTTTATAGATGTTCCCAAGTTTTAACGGAACAAAATAACAGATTAGAACATCTCCGTTAGGAACAACAGCGACAGTGTTATAACCCGCATTACAGGGAGTTCCTTTGAGATAACTCTGCCCAATAGTATAATATTTCAGTATCCTCTTTTTGTCTTTTTTTGAGTAAGACTCAGGATATTTTTTATTTTCATAATACCCTATAAATTCTCTCCCATACATTATGATTCCTTTTGATCTGTAATAAAGAATATCTTTCTCAAATCTTGAAAGAAGGGGCGGATAGATTACATAACCAGCATCAATAAAAAAATTATTTTTTTTTAGCATGTTATGATTTTCAATAAAACTATTTATTCCTTTTCTTTCATGTTCCATAACATGACAAGAAGCATGTATGCTTTTTACTTTTTCAGGAGAGATTTCTTTTGCAAACTGTTTTATTTTTTCAGTGCATGATAAATTAGTGCATATTGATATATAATGCTCTTTCGTTAGAGCTTTGCACAATTCAATAAAATTTGGAATCAAAAAAGGTTCCCCCCCCGAAAAAGTTATGAGATATTTTCTTTTTGTTTTTCTTAAAGTTCTAATAACTTTTTTTATGTCAATCGGTTTAAGTGGAGGAGAAGGAGGTTCGAATTTATTAAAACAATATTCACATTCAAAGTTGCATTTTGTTGTCAAAGCCCAATTTATAAATGTGTCGTAATCAAAATATTTTTCAGATTTATTTTTCATATCCATTTATTATTCTTTTTATTTTATTATATAATTCAGGTTTGATATATTTGATTATAATCCCGATTTGTCCTACTAATCTGTCAGATAATTGTTTAATTGAAATTAAAAGATGAGCCAAAAAAGGTTTTATAGGATAGAGAAAAAAATTTATTTTTAAAAAAAAAGAATAGCTGCAAATTTGGGAATCCCTCCATATTTTTCCCATAGGAATTTTAGTTAAATCAATTAAATCTGCCCTTTCAATATTGGATTTCCATTCCGAATAAAAATAATTTTCCTTGTGCCAAGGTTTTTCTTTTTCTCCCTTTGATATAAAATGTAAAATTATTCCTTCAATTTTTTCTGGTTTTATATGTAAATATTGCACAATAGCTCTTGGGAGAATATCATAAGCTATTGATATTTTTTTCCATTTCCGATAAAACATTAGATTGATAAGAGGATCTTCCCCGGATATTATTCTTTTATTGATACAAAAAGATTCATAGAGTTTATCAAACATTTTTTCATTAATTATGTCTGTCGAGAAAGCCATTACACCAGAGTTAAAAGCAGATTTTCTTAGGTTATATGTTTTTTTCAATTCTTTTTTTTCTTCATACATATCAGAATCTTCAATAAGATAACCATTAAGAATTTGATTTTTTTCCAAAACTTTTGGGCTAGCAAATCCTTTTACCTTTGTCAGTTCATCCAAATTTGCTCTTACAATGATATCAGCATCGAGATAAATAATATTTTTCCATTTCTTGAATTCGGGAGTAAACAGATAAAATTTGTCCAATACAACAGGAGAATATCCATTGATATTTTTGTCATATAGAGGTTTGCATTTCTTGACTAAAACTCCTTTATCTCTAAACCACTTCAAATCTTTCTCTGGAATTTCATGTGCAAGCAACATATAGTCCCCTTTCCATCCTGCATTCCAGTAAACACTTGAAAATAATTGTTTTGCCTGTTCAGTATAGTTCTTGTCAGCAAGAGTAACTAAGAGATTTTTTTTATTTTCCATTTTTTATTTCTTGTTTAATTTTTTTAATAAATTCTGAAGTGTCAAATTTTTTTGCTCTTTTCAAACATTCTTTTTTGAATTTTTCGGGGTTTTTTCCTATTTTTTTTATGGCTTCTGCAAGTTTGTTTGAATCTATATTATCAATCAAAATTCCGGTTTTTCCATCGATAACTGTTTCTTTATATCCCCCCTCATTCCCGGCAATTACAGGTTTTCCAGAAGCCATAGCCTCAACAACACTCATTCCAAAATCTTCGTCATTTGCAGTGGCTATAAATCCCTTACAGTTTGCATATAATTTAGTTAGTTTATCAAAATCAACCCAATGCAGGATTTCAACATTATTGGGTTTTATTTTTTGAAGATATCGAATATATGTATTAAGATATTTTGTTTCTTCAAAACATCCAACGATAATTAATTTTTCTTTTGATAATTTTTTAAAAGCTTCGATTTGTATTTCTACTTGTTTGTCTTTTACTAGCCGATTAACTGACAACCAGTAATTTCCATTTTTTTCATAATGAAATTTATCAGTATAAATCGGAGGATTAACCACTTTAGCATCATGATGAAGAAAAGTTTTCAATCGTTGTCGGGTATTTTCAGAATTGCAAATGATTTTCTCAACATGTTTAATATATTTTTTGTTTAAGAAGCGATTGTAAAGAACCCAAATATCAAATAATAGTCTTCGTGAAGGCATAATTTTTTTCCGAATTTCTTTATACATATCCCACAATTCTCTTATTGGAGTGTGCATATAATATAAGTTAGGTCTGTTATTCATTGCAGCCGAAACTGCCCACTCCCCAGATATAATAAAAAAATCATATTTATCTTTCAAATTTAGCCTTTTAAAAAACCAAGATATAATCTGTTTTCTGAAATGATCATTATTAAAAGAAATTTTCCCGATTGAAACCAATTTCACATCATCAAAACCCATCTTTTTTATTTTTTCCATATCGATATTTGTTGTGTAAATATCAGCTTTTAACTCTCTTGCTAAAATCAGAGTTACTATTTCAGACCCCCCAATGTTATCCATAGAAGTATGGAAGATTGCGATTTTCATTTTGTCATTATATTCAGATCTTGTTCTTTATTTAAATTATTTTATATAAAAAGATATAAAGGTATGCAAGAATCATAAGATATGAAAATTGCTTTTATAACAGATGCAATTTATCCATTTAACCTTGGAGGTTCTGAAATCAGAAATAATGAAATAGCAAAAAGATTAGTCAAAAAAGGGCATAATGTCCATATTTATGGGATAAAATCGTGGAAAGGGGGAGATATAATCAAAATTGATGGTGTAACAATACACGGGATTTCCACAAGAAAAATATATAATAAGAAAGGAAAAAGAAATGTAACTGATTTTTTGATATTAACATTAAAAAATTTTCTTGAATTACTAAATGAAAAATATGATATCATAGATGTTGCATCATTTAATTATTTCCAATGTTACTCTATGAGATTAGTTTCATTAATTAAAAAGAATTCCTTGATATTTACATGGCATCAATATCTTGGAGATTATCTCATTGGATATTTCGGAAAAATAAAGGGAATTTGCGGGATGATTCTTGAATTTATGTCAACAAAACTCTCAAAAAATAATATAGCAGTTTCTAATTTTGTTAAATCAGAACTAATAAACAAAAAGGTTAAAGAAAAAAATATTAAGGTTGTTTATAATGGAGCTGATATAAAATTGATTAATAAAATAAAAATTAAAAGAAAAGAATTTGATTTGATTTTTGTAGGAAGGATTAATTATCAAAAAAATTTAAAATTGTTAGTTGAGGCTATTAATCTCCTCAAGAAAGAAATGCTAAATGTAAAGATATGTATTGTAGGCGAAGGAGAAGAAAGAAAAAATTTATCCGCTTTAATTCAAAAGTATGGATTAGAAAAAAATTTCTATTTTACAGGAGCAGTAAAGGATAAAAAAAGAGTTTTTGAATTTATGAAGAAATCTAAAATTTTTGTTTTGCCCTCGCTGTTAGAAGGTTTCCCTTTAACAATAGTTGAAGCAAATGCATGCGGACTTCCAATAATAAGCACAAAGACAAAACATAACAATACATCGGAATATATAAAACAAAATGAGAATGGTGTTTTAGTTGCTCCCTCAACAAAAGAATTTGCAGATGCAATATGCTCCTTGCTAAAAAATGATAAGTTAAGAAAAAAAATTTCAGTTGCAGGAATTGAAAAAGCAAAAAGTTTGGATTGGGATAAGATAACAAACGAACAGGAAAAATATTATTTGGATGTTTTAAAAAATGATTAAATCCCGAGCAATAAAAACTTCAAATGCCTGAACCCGTCTCGGAATATCTTTAATTTTGATTTCCCTATTCTCTGCCTGAAGTTAATGTCTATTTCCTGTATTTTCAATTCTTTCTCATTTGCCCTTACTAATAACTCAGAAGAAAATTCCATTCCTTGTTTTTTTAAATTTAGCAAATCTAATTTTTCTTTTTTTATTCCAATAAATCCTGTGCAGGATTCTTTTATGTTTAATCCCTTTCGTTTTAACATTTTATTTATCAAAAATCCGCCGATTCTGTTTAGTATTGGAAGAAGATTTTTGTTTGCCCTGTTTCCTACAACCAAATCATTATTTTCCAGTTCGTTAAGAAATTTAGGCATGTCGTTAAAGTCATAACTTCCGTCACAGTCAGCCATAATAAGGATTTGCCCGTTTGCAGATTTTAACCCTGCAAGATAAGCGCTTCCATATCCTTTTTTTTCTTCAAATAAATAGTTTACTTTCTTTTCTTTTGCTATCTCTCTGCTTCTGTCAATGGAATTATTATCAACAACGATTATTTCAGGATTAAGATTATTCTCTCTGCTGACTTTTCTTATTTCATCTATGCAAAAACCTAATGATTTCTCCTCGTTATAGCAAGGCAATATCACGCTGATTTCTCGATTCATTTTAACACCTCATAAATAAAATCCTGATTATTATATATTTCTGTCATAAACTCGCATTTATCTAACTCAAATCTTGACAATATCAAATCAATATTAAATTCATTAATTAATTCAAGTTTTCTCTCGCAGTCAGCAATCATAAACTCGTTAAAAACATAAGGGTCTCCGTAGCCTTTTGTATCCTGAATGAGCCCCACAGGATTTACTCCACAACTGTAAGCTTCATCATAATTACAATTATCAAGCGCCACAGATAATTTTATGTTAGCAAGAATTGTTTTCCCTTGATAATTATCAATGATAAAGGAGACAGCTTTCTTGTCAAATTCATCGAATTTCTCATCATTAAGGAGAACATATGCGCGTTCTTCTTTCATATCATTGCTGTCTGAACAAACAAAAGAAGGAGCAATATAATTTCCTTCCAGAGGAATTGGAGAGCAGGGGAAATTTGTTTGATTTATTATTGTATATGAAACAGATGTCGGAGTTCTGCATACTATTTTTATTTCAAAATCTCCCTCGATAACATTAGTTGGTTTCCAAAAATGCAGAAATAGAATATTCCACGGCTCATACGACTGATTTGTAATATTCAATCGGTAATAACCAAGATAGCCCTTATCATCACATTTTTCTCTCCCATAGCATTCTAATTCTTTCATTATGTTTATATTTTCTAAAGGTTTATTATCTGTTGTAAAATTTTCTGTTTCTATGTCTGCAACACATTCAGCGTTCATTACAGGATTTTCATTGTTGTCGATAACACGAATATAAATTGCTGGAGGGACTATTCCATCTGTGTGGGGGGTATGGGTATATACATACAAACTAAAACCACTGATGCCAATTAAAAAATAGCATACTACAAAAAATAAGATAATCTTTTTTTTATCTTGATAACCTTTCTTCACATTAATACCAAAAATAAAAGCTCCTATTATTCCATAAAAGATAAACACATATCCTCCAAGATAACTCTGTATACTTGCAAGGCGAACAAAACCAAAAATAACAAATAAGATTGAAAATATAATCCCTATAATAAGAATTATTTTCAAATTGATTCTTTTCATATAATATTAAGAAACTTGGAGTTTAAAAAAATTTTATATTAAGGATAGCGCTATCTCTTCTCTTATTCGCATAACTCAAGATTTTTACTGCATATCTTATCTATCTTTTCAAAGAAACTATTAAATCTCTTGTATTGCTCTTTCAATATGTTTATTTCTTCCTGGAAATCTTTTGTATAACTCAACGCAATCAGGACAGGTATCTTGCATTCCTCGTTATATCTTCCATCGCAGAAATCATATGCTGAACCTATAATCATCCCGCTATAATTTTTTATTCCCATCTGTTTCATTGCATATCCTGGTTTTGTAGCTGATAAAACTAACAAATCTCCTGGATAAATCCCCCCATTTTCATTTGAAACTTTGGTCGGGACAAATCCTGCAACTCCGACAGGATAACCTGTTTCATAATCAGCATCCCCGCCGATTATCATACTTGCAGTGCTTGAAACAACTCCTACTGGGATATCTGTCTCTGAGTTTTTACATTTCATAATTACTTGTCCGTATCTTGGGTCAATACAAGCAACATCTCCGAAATCCAATTCACCATGGTTGTATGGTTTTCCTGTACAATATTTAGAGTTATTTTTACATAACAAACTGTTTCTTCCTTCGATTGTGAGCATATTTTCTGCAACATCTCCAACAGTCCAATAAGCACCTGATGTTCCTCCTGTCGCTGGTATAAATGCAGTTCCGTCAACTTCCAAATCATCTGAGATATAGACATCATTTACATCTGCTATATTTGCATTATCTTTCCCCCCAGTCCCAAAATGGTTCCAAGCATTTACCACAGGATTTGCACCCTGCCCAGTTGTTATTGCCCCGCTCATTGTTTGATTTCCTATTAAAGTAAGAGCCTGCTGAGTTGCATTAACATAAAGAACTCCAGACACATTTAATTCAAATATTCCTTCGCCCAAATATCCTCCTTTGGATATTTCTAATCTTGCGTTAGGATTTAGTAATAATGGTCCGATTCCAACATTCCCTAACTCAGTCATATACATGATTGGAGTCCCTGAGCCACTCCCAGGAGTTGCTCCATAAGCAAATCCAAGCCGAGAGCCTGTTTTTACTATTCCAAAGGATTTACCAGAAGTTCCATTAGAGAAGAATAACTCCCCGCTATTTTCCTTATTAGCACTATTAGCCCCAATATCAACTCCGTTAGTCCCTGAACTATTTATCATTAATGTCGTCGTTGGAGTCATTATCCCTATCCCTACGAAACCATTTGAATTGTCTACAAATACAGCATCTGGGAAAATAACTGTTCCAAGAGATACATCTACAATTCCTGCTGAGTCATACCTAAACCTGTTTATACCTCCTGCTGTTGTGTATTGCATTGCAAATCTTCCATTTGCTCCAGATTGCGAAGTCCCAGATATAAAATTGTTCGCAGTGTCTATATGCATTTGATATGCCCCAGTTGGGTCTATTCCTATTCCAATTTTATCTGTGACAGTTAAATTTTCGGTTATATTTGCACTACCGACGACATTCAAAGTGTGAGTTGGAGTTGATGTTCCTATTCCAACTCTTCCAGAAGTTCCATCAACGTATAAAACTCCAGATACATTCATTGCGTTTGTAGAAGGCTTTATTTGAAAAGCATATGTTCCAGGTAATGGACTCATTCCAACACCAAGACTGTCTGAGTCTGCAAAAACAAAATTAGACACATTCAAATAATCAGCTATGTTTACTTGAGAGCTTTGAGCTCCAGATCCAGTTTTGATAGTCATTATATCATAATAAGTACTTTCAAGTGGATCAACTGCACCAATATGCAATTTCCAATTAAGAAGATTATCTCCTATAATTATTTGCCCTGCGTCGGAAGAAGTAGAATTTCCTCCATTCATATAAAAAGTTCCAGGGGGAGGAGAAATAAGATTTGATATTTTATAACCATCTCCAGAATGTCCAATATGAAGTTTTCCAAGAGGGTTTGTAACATTTAGTCCAAGATTTCCATCTTGCCTAATTTTTAAAAGTTCATACCCTGTTGAAGTTATATCATTATTATAAGTTACTCCTGTTCTTATAGAAATATTTTGCGGTCCAGAACCTGTTGCATCATTTGTTGCTATTACTCCACTTCCGTCAGAAGCAACTCCAAGATGAAATGTCCCAATTCCAGAACGGTCTAAAGATAATGTCGGAGATGAACCATCTCTTAAAAGAGTTAGAGGATGATAAGGCTCCCCGTTTGTTCCAATTCCAAAATCTCCTGCAGCGTCAAATCTTGCTTGTTCAGTTGCATCAGAATAAAAAATCATAGAACTACCACTTGAACTTTTTATATGAATGGAGGAAATTCTACTTCTTCCGACGCAGGGCAAATAATTATAGGAGATAATCTTCTTAATTGGAAATTGCATATTGGTGCAGTTGATCCACTTGAAAGTACTTAT
>JAMCXF010000035.1:13881-22490 GCA_023475035.1 Candidatus Pacearchaeota archaeon | reverse complement strand
TCTTAAAAGAGTTAGAGGATGATAAGGCTCCCCGTTTGTTCCAATTCCAAAATCTCCTGCAGCGTCAAATCTTGCTTGTTCAGTTGCATCAGAATAAAAAATCATAGAACTACCACTTGAACTTATTTTACGATTAGTGTTACCTCCGCCTGTTTGGTCTAACCAAACTTCAACAGGAGAACCAGAACTCAAATGCAGAAGAGAACCTGCAGTTGCTGTTCCAGACAAATACAAATCTTTCCACCTCAAAGTTGAACTACCGATGTCAAAAGAAGCGCTAATAGGAGGATATAAACTTCCGTTAATGTTTATGTTGTTTACATTTATTGAAGAAATATTATAAACAAAAAGAGATTGAGCATAAATGTCTCCGTCTAAAATGCTTACTCCTCCATTCAGCCAACCGTTATTGGTAGTCAGTCCATAACTCCCAAGACTTAAATCAGCATCGGCAATTATGCCGCTTGTTGTTGTATTTTTTGCCTTAAAAGAATAAGGAGTTCTTGCAATTTTTGATGTACTGATTAAAACATTATTGCGATAATAACAAAGCCAGTATTGTTCTGAAAAGTTTAAGTTCACATTGTCTAAGTAATGAGAAATAATTCCTCGGTCATCTGTTGCTAAACTGATAGCATCTGCATAAATAATATTGCCAGTATTACAGCCGTTGGTATTTGAAATATTAAATCCAAAGTTAAAAGTTCCCGTTGCTATTCCTGAAGAGTTTGTTACCTGAATATTCAGGTGCAAAGAATCTGAAACAATTTCAGCGACGGAAAAATTTATCGCAAAAATTGCAATAAGCAGAACTAATATCAACCCTCTTTTCATAAGGAGGTTAGTGATTAGATATTTATAAATTTATTTAGAAACATTCAGGACATAAAAATGAGCCTACACAGATTTGAACTGTGGACCCCCGCCTTTCTTAGTTTCATTTAACTACGAAAACATATTCCTAACGGAACAAGCTCTTATAAGAGCGGTGCTCTAACCTGGCTGAGCTATAGGCTCGTCGTTAACCTATAGCGAATTAATGCATTTTAAGCATTTCTACCATTGTAGTTTCTTTTCTAAAGAAACCCAGTGAGCTATAGGCTCGTTATAAAATTCATCATTTCAGCATATTTAAAATTTCTGTTTGTCAATATCCATTGAAAAGTTATTCTTTTAAGTAACAAATTAATTTTTCTTTTGTAATAGGATTACTTCCCAATTTTGTCAATACTTTTTTTTCAATTTGTCTTATACGTTCTTTGCTTAAATTAAATTTAAGTCCTATTTCACTTAAACTGGATAGAGGTTTTCCGTTAAGTCCAAAACGATATTCTAAAATTTCAGATTCTTTATCAGGAAGGTTTTCAAAAATTTTAGCTATGTCTCTTTTTAGACAACTGTCTACAGCATTTTTTTCAGGTGTTGGATATTTGGTATCTTCGATATAATCTCTAATAAGAGAATCTGATTCTCCATAAAGGGGTTCATCGATAGATATCATTTCTTTTGAAATATTAAGAAGCTCATTTATTGAAGATTCTTTCATTCCAATGTCTCGTCCTAATTCTCCGATGTCACGATAATACCCAGAATCCATACCTTCGCCAATTTTGTTTAATAAGTTCACTTTATTCATAGGAATTCTTATCATTCTCAATTTGTCTGCCATATATTTGAGTATTGATTGTCTTATCCACCAAACAGCATATGAAATAAGATGATATCCTTTTCTGCAATCATATTTTCTAACTGCATTCATAAGTCCAATATTCCCTTCGTTTATCAAATCCTCTAAAGGAACTCCATTATTTTTATATCGTTTTGCTATATTGACAACAAAACGGAGATTAGATTCAATCAGTTTTTTCTTTGAATACTCATCGCCATCATCTTTTCTGATTGCATAATTTTTCTCTTCTTCTTCAGTCAAAAGAGGATATTGATTTATTTCTTTGAGATAAATCTCCAATATAGATTTTTCCGATTGTTCAAGCTTTTTCTTCATCAAAAATGGATAAGGAACGAGTTTAAAAAAGTATTTGATAAAGCTTTAAAAACTATTTTTCTCTGTTTTTACTATAATTAGCCCCGTTAGTCTAGAGGCCAAGGACACAGCCCTTTCAAGGCTGAAACCCGGGTTCGAATCCCGGACGGGGCATTTACAGTCTAATTTTTTCAGCCCATTCAGAAATAATTGGTATTTCTTTTTCTTTCCCGCTCAAAGCATAAATCCATGACAAAGCCCAAAGTATGAAAGTTAAAACGCCCAAAGCAACATTAATTATTCCACCCATAACAGGAATAAGGTCAATAATAGGTTTAGTAATTCCAACAACAGCACTGATAATAAAAATAACAATGCTAAGTTTTGTATAATGCATCACATACTTGTCTTTTCTCTTAACAATCAGTGCAATGATAAAACCAACCAAAGACAAGAAAGTCGCCAGCCAAGCAAACAAAATTTTCTCGTCATTCTTTTTGCTCTTTTTCATAATATAAGATATATCTCGGAATTTATAAATCTTTTAATTTTTTAATCATATAACTGTCTTCCAAATCATATCCAATTTTTCTGTAATATTCTCTAACACCAATTCCGGAAATAACTAAAACTTTTTTGCATTTATTTTCTTTCGCAATTTTTTCTGCTTCATTCATCAGCCATTTTCCTAATCCCCTATGTTGTCCTAAAATTCCTTCTTCACCAAGTTTCAAACTCTGTCCATAAACATGAAGTTCTCTAATGATAGATTTTCCGTTTACAATTCTCAATCTCAACAATCCAAATAAAATATCGTCGTCGTTTCGCCCTCGGTTCTTCGAGGACGAGGCCTGAATTTCCTGTTCAGAGCCTACTATTTCTAAGAAATATTCATTTCCGCCCGACGCAACATATTTTGTAATTTTCAATTTTAAGTCTTTTATGTCTTTAATTTGATTGAAACCAATTTCTCTGAATCTTATTTCAACAATCTTATTTTTTGATTTTCTAAGTTTTTCTTCAACATCTTTTCTCAAATCAATTCTTGTTGTGCCTGCAACTAAATAATCAGGGGGAATTTCTCTCATCACTCTCATAACTCTGCAATATCTCGGAACAATTTTCATCATCTCAATTAATATTTTCTCAAGTTGTTCTTTTGTGTAGGGTTTGTATTTTTTCTTCCAGTATTCATCTTCAAGTTTGCTTCCCTTGATAACCTGACAAGGATAAATTTTCAGTTGGTCTGGCTTGAATCTTTCATCAGAAAATAATTTTTTGAATAATTGCAAATCTTTTTTTATGTTGCTCCCAGGAAGCCCGGGCATAATGTGATAACCAATTTTGAATCCTGCATTTTTTAATTCACGGGTTGCATCGACAACATCTTTTACAGTATGCCCTCTCTTGATTAATTTGTAAATTTTATCATCAGGCATTTGCACACCAAGTTCAACTCTTGTAACTCCAAATTCCCTCATTTGTTTGATATATTTAATGCATTCATCTGGGCGAGTTTCCACGCAAAGAGCAACGCATCTATGTTTAGCCTTCTCGTTTAATTTTTGAGACTGCTCTAATGTCTTGGAAATTTTTCCGTTAAGAGCATCGTAGCATTTTTTTATAAATTCATATTGAAATTTTTTTGGATATTCAAGAAAAGTTCCTCCCATAATTATCAGTTCAATTTTGTCTGTCGGATGATTCATAACTTCAAAAGCTTTTATTCTGGCTAAAACCTGTTTGTAAGAATCATATTCAACTTCTGCAGCTCTCATCACAACAGGACTCTTAGGAGTATAACTTTGAGGAACATCCAGCGATGGACAATAAAGACAAGTTCCATGTTCGCAAGCCCTCGGAGGCAACATTACTGCTACAGGCGTGATTCCCGAAATAGTTTTCGTCGGTTTTCTTATTTCATTTTTCTTCGGAGTTAACATGTATTTTCTATCAAAATAATACTTTTAAAGATAATCTTCTATGGAAATTAATGGATGATAAAAAGAGTTTAGAAAAAAGATTAGCCTTTCAAAAGAGAATTTTAAGAGGTATACAAGAAATTGAAAGAGGATTATATAACAATATATATGAAGAATATAGTTCGGCCAAAGAAAGCAGAGAAAATAAACTTGAAGAATTTAAAGAAGTTGTGGAATATGAAAAGAATTTTAGTCAAATAGGGAATTATCTTATCAAAGCTGAGAATAAATGTAAAAAAGAAATATCAAAGATAGAAAAAGAAATTGATAAGAAATATACAAATATTAGTTTAACTAAGAGTAATTAAACGAGAATTATCTTCTTTTTCCTTTCTTACTCTTAACGACAAAATAATAAATCAATGCTCCGACAATTCCTGCAAAGATTACCACGAGCAACCAAACAATTCTTTCAGTGTCATTTTTGAATTTTCTTTTCACGCAGTCAACAATCATAAATATCCAGAATACAAAAAAGAAAATTGATACAATAGCAGATAAAATTAAACCAATTACAGATAATATTCCAAATCCAAAAATAAAATCCATCATTCCCATTTTAAAATCCCTTTTCCATTATCATTATATAAATAAATGAATGGACTTTAAAAACTTTTCATTATATATTTTGCAGTGATATAATACTTTTAAATTATTTTCATTATTTTTATAAAATGGCTAGTAAGTTAAAAATTGGTGTTATCGGAGGTTCTGGTTTGGAGACTCCTGAAATTCTTGAAAATTTTTCTCAGAAAGAAGTTGACACGCCTTTTGGAAAACCTTCTTCTCCGTTGACAACAGGAAAAATCGGAAGTGTTGAAGTTGTGATAATTTCTCGCCACGGATTAAAGCATCAGATTCCTCCGACGCAGGTTAATAACAGGGCAAATATTTTCGCGTTGAAAAATGAAGGCTGCAAATATATTTTGGCAACAACAGCAGTCGGCTCGCTGAGAGAAGATATCAAGAGAGGGGATTTTGTAATTCTCGACCAGTTTATTGATTTCACACGACAGCGAAAACTTTCTTTCTTTGAACAATTTGATTTCGGCCCGATTCATACTCCGATGCCCGAACCATTTTCAAGTGCAGTAAGAAAAAAATTAATTGAATCCTGTGAAAAGTTAAATTTTGCTCATCATAAAAAAGGAACTGTCGTGACAATTGAAGGCCCGAGATTCTCAACAAAAGCCGAAAGCAAAATGTTTCAGCAGTGGGGCGCAGATGTAATTAATATGTCAATTGCGCCCGAGGCAATTCTCGCGAACGAAGCAGAAGTTCCTTACGGAGTTATCGCAATGTCGACGGATTATGATTGCTGGAAAGAAGACGAGGAGCCTGCAAGCTGGGAAGTTATTAGAATGATTATGCGGGAAAATGTCGAGAGAGTTAAAAAAGTTTTGATGAAAACAATTGATGCTTTTTCAAGAGAACAGGAAATTGCGAAGCTGAAAGACAGCATTAGAACAATTCCAAATTTCCCAAAGCAAGGAATTATGTTTAGGGATATTACAACACTTTTGAAAGACAAAGATGCACTGAGAAAATTAATTGACATTCTTTACGAGAGATACAGGGAATTCCAGATTGATGCAGTTGCAGGAATTGAATCAAGAGGATTTGTCATTGCAGGAATGCTCGCTGGAAGATTAGGAACAGGATTAATTTTAATCAGAAAACCAGGAAAACTTCCTGCTGAAACAATTTCAGAAGCATATAATTTAGAATATGGGGTTGACAGCGTAGAGATTCACAAAGACGCCATCTCGCCAAAGCAAAAGATTCTTCTCGTCGACGATTTGATTGCAACAGGCGGAACAGCACTTGCTTCCTGCAAATTAATTAACCAGTTGCAAGGGGAAGTTGTTGAATGCTGTTTTGCAATAGAACTTCCAGAGCTCAAGGGAAAAGAAAAATTAGAACAAAATAATCAAAAAGTTTTCTCAGTGATGAAGTTTAATGAAGGGGAATAAAATAATTTCAATACCATAAATTATTTAAGGTTCAAAAATATGAGTTTTTTATGATAAACTCAAAAGATTATGAAGATATGTGGGATTTAGCAGATGAGTTGGCAGAAAAAGAAAGAGAAGAACAACATCAAGGAAATAAATTTAAATTAGATAGAAGGGATATCCATCTAAAAAGGATGACAGAAAAAGCCCCAGAGAGAATAGAACCCCAAAAAGAAACACTACGCAGAAGATTGTAAATTATAATTTAGTTTAATAGATATTTAAATAAAAAATTTCTTAAAAAGATATATGAAAAGAGAGTTATCAAAAGAGAAGACAGAAAAAATTAATCTAATAATGAAAGATTCACCAAATTTTGTAAATGGTAGTCCATGGCTTTCTGTTTTTCCTTGCAATCCTGAAGATGTTATTGATAATATTGCACTTTTGAACAAAACAATTACGGCTGCAATTATAGCAAGCGGTGCATCTGTTTATGCTTATGATGTAATAAGAGGAGATAGGAAAATTTTTGATACAGACAGACATCTTCTCCAAACTTCAGGGGCAATAATATTAGAAGAAAAAGAGATATGTAAAGATTTTCCAGAACACCATTCTACAGAAATCCCCGAGTATTATAAAAAGAGGTGATAACAACTCCTTCCCTCGGGCGGGTGGGCGGGAATTAGCAGCAAGCAAAAGAATTGTAATCCAGAGCAAAATGCAATTTGTATTTGCTATTTTTTGTTTTCCTTACAACACTCTCACAAAGGGATATTAAATCTCTATTGTTAAGTTTTGCATAAATAGTTCCGCTTTCAACTTCCCCATAAACAAGCAATTTTTCTTTTTCTGAATTTCTCTCGACTATTTTATAAGCAGCAACAAACTTGTCCAAAAATCCGTCTCGGGTTATTTCATATTTCTGATTGTTTGCCTGCTCCAGCTTTTTGCAGATAAATCTAACATATTTTTCCATTGATTTTTTCTTATTCATAAAATGACACAAATATTTGCTTATTTAAACTTTTACGAAAGCTTTTAACTTCTTTTTCTTTTATTTTCTTGTGAACCAACAATCCGTCTGGGAAAACATTGCAGAAGAATGGAGCGAGTTCAAAATAAATCCTGCTCATCACGTAGAAGAATTTCTAAAAGGAAAAAAAGGAAATATTTTAGATTTAGGTTCTGGAAGTGGAAGACATTTAATTAAAATTCCGAAAGGGAAAATGTATCTTGTTGATTTCTCTGAAAAAATGATTGAACTCGCAAAAGAAAAAGCAAAGAAGAAAAAAATTCCAGCAGAATTTGCTGTTGCTGATTTGACAAAACTTCCTTATGAAAATAATTTTTTTGACGCTGCAATTTTCATTGCGGCTTTGCATTGCATTGAAGGAGAAAAGAACAGGGAAAAATCAGTGAAAGAACTTTACAGAGTTTTAAAAAAAGGAGCACAAGTTGAAGTCGGTGTCTGGAATAAAAATTCAAACAAATTCAGGAATGCAAAAAGCAAAGAACGTTTTGTAAAATGGCGCGACAAAGGAGCAAGATATTATTATTTATACGATGCTGATGAAATTTACAAGTTATTTGAAAAAGTAGGTTTCAAAATTGTTTTCAAAGAAGACCCGAAGCAGATGATTATTTTCGTGGCTGAGAAGATTTGATTATTTCTTATTTCCTTTCACAATCTTAATCATATCAAACAAAGATTTCTTTTCAAAGTCAATTATCTGATTATCATAAACATCAATATTGACTTTCAGCAATCCCATTCCAGAAAGAAAAATTGTTCCCAAAAGCATATCTTTCCCATCGACATTTTGCAGAGAAAAAATCATCTTTTGCATTTTGCTTTTTATTCCTTCAAGTTCCATTTCAACAAGAACTTTTTCTTCTATTTTGTAAAAATCAAAATCTTTTTTCATCAAAACCTTCGGCAAGACTTGTTCATTTCTTTCAAGTTCAATTAATTTAACTCCGTTTTCCAGTTGGAAACTAAAAGTTTTCTGGCTGGAAGGAACATAAAAATCAAGATGATATTTATTATTTCCGTCGCTATTCAAATCAATTTCAAAAAAACCAGAGCATAAATATGCATCAGGATTTTCTTCAGTAAATTTTTTGTATTCTTCAGATTCATCAAGTTTCTCTAAAAAAAATCGCGAATTCATTTTGTTTTTTTCCTTAACTTATCAATTTGCTCATATATCTTAAGAAGAAGTTTTTCTGCTCCGTCTTTACGATTATGGACAACATCAAAGTTTAACATGTAAGAATTTTCTCCAAAGTTATAATACTTCACATCATAAAAATAATTTCCTTTTTTATCTGTGATTTCTCTGTTAGCAACATGGATTAAATTTATCAAAACTCCATTAGCTCTTGTTTCTAAAGATAGCATTATTTCCTCTCCGCAATCTCTTCTTTAATTTTTTCTATAAAATTATCAATCTTCATTGTTTCTATCTTGCCATTTCCTTTAACTCTGACTGCAATAGTTTTTTCTTTTTCTTCCTTGTCTCCGACGACAATTATGTAAGGAATCCTCATAATTTCTGCGTCCTTGACTTTTGACTGGACAGTTGTCTGTGTGAAGTCAGCATCGATTCTGATGTTAGGGATTTCATTTCCGATTTTCTCAATTATTTTCTTGGCATAATCAACACTTCTGTCAGAGTTAAA
>JAMCXF010000035.1:0-13871 GCA_023475035.1 Candidatus Pacearchaeota archaeon | reverse complement strand
ACCTCAAAGTTGAAAGATAATGACCACAGAATTTTAGGACAGCAGATGGATTTGTTTTCGTTTTCAGAGGTTGCACCTGGAATGGTTTTCTGGCATAATCAACACTTCTGTCAGTGAAACTCAAAACCCGAATCTGAATTGGAGCCAACCAGGTAGGCAGTCTTCCGTTAAGATGTTCAAGCAAAATTCCTACAAATCTTTCAAGACTTCCATAAATAACTCGATGAAGCATTATCGGGCGCTTTCTCTTGTTATCTTTATCTGTATATTCAAGTTCAAATCTTTCAGGCATTGCAAAATCAAGCTGTATTGTAGCACATTGCCAAGTTCTTCCCAAACTGTCTTTTATATGAAAATCAATTTTCGGCCCATAAAATGCACCGTCGCCCTTGTTAATTTTGAATTTCATTTTTTTCTTTTTCAAGACATCAGACAAAATTTTTTCTGCCTTGTCCCAAAGTTTCTCGTCGCCAATTCTTTTTTCAGGGCGTGTAGAAAGTTCAACAGCATATTCAAATCCGAATTTCTTGTAAACAGCGTCGATTAATTTCATAACTCCGCCAATTTCCTCTTCAAGTTGTTCTTCTGTGCAAAAAATATGCGCATCATCTTGTGTGAATTGTATAACTCTGAAAAGTCCTGCAAGAACTCCTGAAAGTTCCAGTCTATGCACAACACCAAGTTCCCCAACTCTTAACGGAAGTTCCTTGTAACTCTTCGGTTTATTTTTGTAAACAAGCATTCCGCCAGGACAATTCATCGGCTTGACAGCAAAATTTCTTTTTTCATACTCTGTAAGAAAAATATTTTCTTTGTACTTGTCCCAGTGTCCTGAAATTTTCCATAATCGATTATCCATAACCTGTGGTGTTGAAATTTCCTGATACCCCGATTTTCTGTGAATTTCTCTCCAGAAATTAATAAGTTCATTTCTTATTATCAAACCGTTATTATGCCAGAAAACCATTCCAGGTGCAACCTCTGAAAACGAAAACAAATCCATCTGCTGTCCTAAAATTCTGTGGTCATTATCTTTCAACTTTGAGGTGTCAAGTTTTGTCTTGGAAATCTCGTTAAGCAAATATTTCGCATCATATTTTTCTTCCTTGACAACTGCTTTTCCCCCTTCGTCAACTTTTATCTCTCTCGACAATTCAGAAAGAGGATGTCCCTTGACTTTTAACTCAAATTCTTTGTAATATCCAAAAGGCGCCCTCACAACACTAAAACTTTTTTTAAGTTCTTTTTCTGCTTCGTCCATTACTTCAATAGCATGTTCAGGGCTTGCCAATTCCCTTGATAAATGAGCATAAGGATAGAAAACAACTTTCTCTGTCTTTACCTGCTTCGCAATATCCTTGACATTCTCAACAAGTTTTGCAACAATCTTTTTTGTATCAACATCAGATTTCTCAACAGCAGTCATTACAACCAAGGCTTCCTTGACAGATTTCTCAGCCTTATCTTTTTCAGGCAATTCTGCAATTGATTTAAGCGCCTTTTTCAGTGGCTTGAACTTGATAAAATCCACGTGCAAAAACAAAATCTTCATAGATAATGAGGGAATAAGAAGTTTATAAAATTAATCAAGAAAATATAAATCTTTAAAAAAATACAGAATCTTATTAAAAAATGGTAAAAGAAGAGATAAAAAAACCTTGGGCAGTTTATGGCTGGTTGCTCGGTGCATGGGGAATTGGTAAAGTAACATCGGAAAGTAGAAACTCAGTAGACATTCTTTATATTGAAGGACAGAGATATCCAATACAGGTTTGGGAGAAAAAATGGGTTAATCAGTTTGACAATCCGATAAAAGCAATGGCATATTTTTTAGTTCATCAGACAATTAATGACCGCCCATATGATAAAAAGGACATATTAAGGAAATTTATGAATGATTTTCCCAGTGAAGAAAAAAATATAGAATCAAAACTGGATTTGAATAAATATTTTAAAAAAAGTTATTAGCAAGATTTAAAAGTCATTTTTTCTCTGGAATTTTATGGTAAAGAAATTAACTTGTGTGCTAGCACTGACATTAGCAGGACTTTTGGCTCCGATGAAAGCAAACGTTAGTGGATACCAAAAACCAATACAGTCAGAAAATTTTTATGAACTAAGTGAAAAAATTTTTAGGGAAAAAGAAATAAAAAAAGCAATGAAAAAAATAGAAGAAAAAGATTGGGAAAAAGACAAAATTTGGCAGATTATAAGTTCATATTATTCAGAATCAGAAATGCCTGAATATATTTCAAAAAGATTTATCAGAACTTTGATAAAAATTGAATCTTGCGATGTTCCGACAGCAAAAAGTTGGTGCGGTGCAAGAGGGCTCGGGCAGATTATGAAAGACACTTGGTACGGTTTTGAAAAAGAAAATTTTGAAGAGAACGCTTTCATTCCTGAAAAAAATGTTAATGTAATGATAAAATGCCTGAAATCAGCAGATAATTTTTACAGGCAAAATCATTCAGATTGGGAAAATATTTCATACAACGAAAAGATGGACATAATTGCAGCAGGTTATAATATGGGTCCTTATGGAGCAAAAAAAGTAAACTGGGATATCAGCAAAATGCCGAAAGAAACTCAGAAATATGTTCCGACAATGAATAAAGTTTTCAGAGAAATTACTCCTGCGGATTAATGTAATAAGAACTTATCCATTTGCTTCTTAGCCAACTCTCGCTTTTTCTGATGTTCTTTTAAGAAAGAATTTATTTTATCAACAAGAATCATTTTCAATTCACTTGTAAGCATTCTCCCACTTTTATATTCGTCATGAATATTTTGTAACTTTTTATCGTCGAGCTCAAAGAAAAATTTCAGGTATTGGTAAGAAACATCGACGTCAGGATTTCCGCCTTTTTTCCTGTGTTCTTCAAGAGTGTCTCTTCCGCCTGAAAAAGCGTATTTCTTAATTTTCATTTCAACTTCCTTCGGAGAATCTGTAAGGAAAATTTGCCCGCCTTCAGATGAACTCATCTTGGGGTCTCCTGTCAGCGACGGAACAAATTTCGCGTGAAGTGCGGCAGGCTTCTCAAAATTAAAATCCTTGTGAACAGCAACGTCTCTTGTTAAACGAATAAATGGATCCTGATCAATTCCAACAGGAACAACAGACATATGCTTCCCTTCGGAAAATTGCGGAAATAAAATATGCGCTGCCTGCATTGCAGGATAAAAACTCCAGCCAATATTATTTTCCGGTTTAAGTCCAAGAACCGCTTTTGCCTCCGAGTAAGTTATTCTCTTCGCAATTTTCGCTGCATAATTGTAAATTTTTGTATACTTGAAATCTTCAAAAATAGTTGTTTTCCCTTGTTTAAATCCCAAGGCAATCAGGTCAATGATGTTGTCTTCTGAAAATTTTATTGCATCATCAAAACTTAATTTTTCCTTGACAAAAAATTTCTCATCATCAGAAATCGGAATGAAAACTTCGCAGTTAAAATTTTCCTGCAAACTCTTCGCAACCAAGAAAGGAACTAAATGTCCAAGATGCATTTTGTCGCTCGGTCCTCTTCCTGTAATTACAGAAACTTTTTTTTTCTTGTCGTATTCTGCAAGCCATTTGTCAAAGTCCCTGTGAGAAAAATAAATTCCCCTCCTAAGCAACGGATGTGTCTTTTCAAGTCTTTTTTTTATCTTGTCAGAAATGGGAGTTGTCCCAAATTCCTTAACCAGTTTTTCATAATTGATTTCCCCGCTAACTTCCCAAGGATTAACCACACTGCTTTTCATAACGAATTAAGGAATAATTAATTTTTAAAGTTGTCTGACGAATCAGGCGTGACCACAAATTCAAGGGGAAGATTAAGCGAAGGAAACCGCGTAGGTGTCCTCGCGAGAACAATATTTATAAAGAATAATAGGCTAATTTTTACAAGGAAAATGAAAAGGGGAATAATAATTTTAGCGTTGGTAATTTCTTTAATTTCTTTTGTATCGGCAGAGATAATTTTCACTCAGCCATTAAGCCCTGCTTATAACTTGGGAGACAGCGTTTTCGTTCCTGTAACAATAAAAACTCTTAATGAAGTTTCAGGAATTTTCCAGATGAAATTAATCTGTAACAGCACAGAGACAGCTTTCTACACAACAGGAATTAAATTAAAAGCAGGAGAAGAAATAACCTTAATCGACCCTAATCTTGTCCTGATAAGAACAATAATTGGAGAAAATAAAGGAGAATGCAAAGTAAAAGCAATTCTTAACTCAGAATATGTTTTGACAAATACTTTCAAAATATCCAACACATTAGTAATTTCAGGAGAATTGGAAAAAACAGAGTTTGATGCAGGTGAAGGAATTTCAATAACAGGAGAAGTCACAAGAGAGACAGGAGAAAATTCAAACGGGTTTGTTGAAGCAAATGTTTTGACAGGAGATTTAAACGAAGAAATAAAGCAGATAGGAACAATAACAGACGGAATTTTTAACGTAAATCTTTCTCTTCCTGTTGATATGAAAGCGGGAAATTATTTCGTTGAAGTTAAAGCTTATGAAGAAGACAGCGAAGGAGTTACGACAAATAGCGGAGTGTCGCAGTATAATATTCGTGTAAAACAAGTTCCAACAAATCTTGAATTGATTTTGGGGGAAAAAGAAGTAATGCCAAGAACTCCTTTGATGGTTAATGCAATTCTGCACGACCAGACAGGAGACCCCATAAATTCTACAGTGTTCATTACTGTAAAAGATTCTGCAGGAAAAATTATTGAACAGAAAGAAATGCCTCTCGGAGAAATTTTTGCACTTTTGATAAAATCAGACCAGCCTCCTGAAGAGTGGACAGTTGACGCAATATCTAACAGCTTGACAAGTGAAGAAAAGTTCAGGATAAAAGCAAATATGGAAGCAGATATTCAGATAATAAACAAAACAGTTGTAGTCACAAATATCGGAAATGTCTTTTACAATAAAACTCTTTTAGTCAGAGTTGGAGATTCCCCATTGAATATTCTTGTAGGATTAGAAGTTGGAAACAGCAAAAAATACGTCATTACTGCCCCTGACGGAGAATACAATGTTAAAATTTCTGAAGGAGATAAAGAAGTAAATGAGCTAATGAGTCTTACAGGAAATGCTGTTGAGATAAAAGAAGCGTCAAATTTTTCAGTCGGATTTTTTTTCTGGATATTCTTGATTGGTGTGCTTGGATTTATTGTATTTTTCTTTGTCAAAAAGTTGTATAAAAAACCTTTCTTTGAAAAAATAATTCACGGCAGAAAAAAAGACAAGTTTAGAACAATGACAGTTGGCGAAGATTTGAGAATGACTCCAAAAAAAGGAAATAAAGCAGAATTGTCTTTATCAATAAAAGAGGGGGAAAAACAGGATGCAAGTGTGATTTGCCTTAAAATAAAAGACCTCAAAGATATGAAAGGCAGGAAGAGCAGAGTCTCTGAAACAATAGAAAGAATAGTAGAAATGGCAGAGGAGAATAATGCTGTTGTTTATGAAAACCAGGATTATCTTTTCTTTATTCTCGCTCCTGCAAGAACAAGAACTTTCAAAAATGAAAAAGCAGCATTGGACTTGGCAGAAAAAATAAAATATCTTCTTGAAGAGCATAACCGAAGTTTCAATCAAAAAATTGAATTTGGATTATCATTAAATTACGGTGCGATAATCGGAAAGCAGGAAGGAGATTTGTTCAAGTTTATGAGTATGGGTTCACTTATCACAGCATCAAAAAAAATAGCATATCTTTCAGAAGAAGAAATTTTGTTAAGTGACAAGATAAATGACTTGCTTAGATTGCATACAAAAACAGAAAGAAGCATCAGAGGAGGAATTCCTGTTTTTTCAATAAAAGAAATAAAGAAAGAAGTTGACGACGCAACAAAGAAATTCATAAGCAGATTTATGGAAAGACAGAAACGAGGAGATTAAATTTTCTTATATATTTCTAACAAACTATTCACAACAGCCCTCTTTACTTCAGGATGTTTCTTTTCAAGCCCATCAATAAAGTTTTCAATTTTGTCTTTTCGCTTTTTTATATCTCTGCTAAATCCTAACTTTTTAAGTCGTGCATAAAGCAGGATTTCTTCGTCGAGAAAAAGATAGAGTGGTTTTATTATTTTCTCTCCGACAGGTAACTCTTCTTTCAGCCCAGAAGCATTTTCTTTTATGATAGAAGTCACAATATTTTCAGATTCAGAATCAAGGGAAGAATCAATTGCAATTTTGTCAGTTTTGTTTGGAAGTTTTACCAAGGTAAAATTAGATTTTTCGTTTGCCATTTTAAGCAAGTATTCAAGAACAACTCCCTTGAAGTCATTTGTTTTTTTGTATCCGATGACTTCTCCTTGTTTTATCATGTTGAATTTCCTCAAAGTATAAAGAAATTTCTTCTGGAAATAATTAACAAAACATCTCGCGCAAAGCTTTCGCTTGTTGGTGAATTCATAGACAGGTTTTTTTTCGCATAACTTGCACATGCTAATTTTAAGAAAAATTGGGTTAAAAACTATTTGGATTTAGTTCTTTTGGATTTTGCAGATTTTTTAGAAGGGAACTTTGGCTGAGGCAATATTTTTACATTTTGCTTTTTCTTAAAATCTTCAGAAGATTTCTTGAACTTAGAAATAAACTCTTCAATTTTGAAACCAAGTTTGAATATCTTAAGAATAAGTCCTATCGCCAAAAATATGACACCTGCAATTAAAATATTTATTGATATGGAGAAAGAGTTGGAGAAAAATATTCCTAAAATCTGGAAAACAATTCCTGAAAAAGAAGAAAAGATTGCATCTATTTTAATGAAAATAAGAGAACATATCAGAAGAATACTCCCTGTGATAAGAAAAGTATTTGTCCTTTTCTCGATGAAGATAAACAATGCAATGAATAAAAGAAAAGAGCTAAACAGGAAAAAATAAAAATTATTATTAGTGTCGTTATAAGTTTTTTCAGAGATGAGGAATAAAGGTGATTCTTTCAGGCATTCAAAAAGAGTGCAGTCATATTCAGCATAATAATTATTCCTGACCAAATCTCTAATGGTTTCATTAATAACCGCATCTTTGCCTTGCATAACAGTGCTGCACGGAATGCTAAAAGTAAACCCTTCAGAATAGTACACATATTCGTAATCAGAATTATTCCTGCAATAAATTTGCATCAAAGGGTAAACATTATCAACAGATTTTGAAAGATTAAACCCGCTTTCCAAAACATCTCTTATCACATCAGCAGATTTTTGCTCGACATTTTCATATTTTAAAGAAGAATTTACAACTCCAAAAAAAGTCATTGATAAAAGAGATAAAAATAAAAGGACAGATACAACGACAACAATTAGTCCTCTAACAAAACCCATATGTCATCACCATAAAAAAAATAAATGAAAAGATGTTTATAAATTTACATTTTTTCCAAAACTTGAATCCTCTTCTCAATAGGAGGATGCGTGCTTCCCAATTCCTTGGCAAAAGGATTTGCAAAAAACAACGGAGCAACTGCCTTGTTGACTTTTTTTTCAGGTTGATTTTCGTCTCTGATTTTTTTAAGTGCTCCGATTAATCCGGGAGGATATCTCGTGAATTGAACAGCAGTTGCGTCAGCAGAAAATTCTCTTTTTCTTGAAATAGCCAGTTGCACAAAATAAACAACAATTGGTGCAAGAACAGCAAGAAGAATTCCTATCATCATGAATATGGCATTCCCTTTATTGTCATCGCTGTTGTTTCCTTTCATCCATAAGCTTCTTAAGAAAATTTCAGAGATGATTGAAATCATTCCCACCATAACAGCGACGAGGGTCATATATCTGATATCATAATTTCCTATATGTCCCAGTTCATGAGCCAAAACTCCTTCAAGCTCTTTTTTGTCTAATTTTTTCAGTGCTCCTTCAGTCACGCAGATTACAGCGTGTTCAGGATTTCTTCCGGAGGCAAAAGCATTTATTTGATTTGATTTCATAACATAAAGTTTAGGCATTTTAATTCCTGAAGCAAGAGTTAATCCGTGGACTAAATCATAATATTGCTTGTATTCTCCCTCGTGCCTTACTTCTTTAGCACCGACGCTAAGCAAAGCAATTTTATCTGAATTGTAATAACTAATTAAGATATAACTTATTGAAATAATAATTGATAAAATCATTATGCCGAAAAAATAGCCTGGTTCAAAAGCATACGAGATTACGTAACCTAAAAGGACCATAACTAAGAATATCGCAAATATCAAAATAACCGATTTAGTCTTGTTCCTTGAAATCTGGTCCCGAAAGTCTATTCTTGATTCATTCATAAAAAAGAAGAGTAAAAAGGATTTTTAAATTCGACGAAGGAGAAAATAATTAATAGGAGATATTAGGAAACTTGGTTCTTATTTTTAAGATTTTTTAATAAGACAACGTCCTCAGTATTTGAGTCGTATAAAGGAACTCTTGAAATTTCTCTGTATCCACAAAGTTTCAGCAAATTCAAAACGTCCAGTCTGTCAGACCTTGTGTCACATATAATCGCATCATAATCTTTTGATTCTGCTTCAGCCTGCCTGAACATAAAAAACCCAAAATATCTTCTTTTCAAATCAGGATGAATTCGCATATTTTTTAATTCCATTACTTTCGGAAGAGTTTTATGTGGCTGGAAAATCAAATCTCCTGCCAAAATGTCGTCGCTGAAAGCAAGAATTGTTTTTTTATATCCGTTATCAATCTGTTGGATTGACCTTTCAACCCAGTCTTCATAATTTGGATAATTAAACGGTTGTTCCAGTAAAAAGTTTCTTAATTGTTTAATCTCTTTTTCATCTTCAAGAAATCGGAACCTAAAATCAAAACTCATTTCTTAAGAATATCTTTCGCTATTTTATCTCCAAGATTTTTCGCTTCTTTGTCTCTGTCTTCAATGTCATCTAAAAGATGATAAACAATTTTTTGTGTATATTCTGCTGTGCAATTGCTAAAATACTCCCTTATTCTATCTCTTCCCTCTTTGCTGATTCGAGGTGCATCAAGATATTTTTTTATGTCTTCAAATAAAACCATATATTAAATAAAATTTCATTATTTAAAAGAATTTATGTAAAATAATAATTATTTCTTTCTTTTTGCCTTGATAAGATACATTTTTGGATGAACTAAAGCAAGGAAAGATTCATTTGTCTGCTCAGCTTCTTTTTTCAGTTTCCTGTTCTTTTTCAGATAATCTTTTTTAACAAATAATAAAATGTTTTGAGTGTACCAAAATGCAACTCCCTCATGTTCCCATATCTCTTTTCTTATGCAATCAACAGGAACAAATCCTTTTTTCTTGAATAAAGAAACCCAGTATTTTGGCCATTGCTTGTTAACGTGATGAGGTCCATGCTGATAAGGAATTGCGGCAGAGAAAAGAATTACAGGTCCGAGTTTTGTAAGTGAATTAATATAAGTCTCGGCATATTTTTCAGGCAGATGTTCAGCAACTTCAACAGAAATAACCAAATCAAATTTGTCGTGAATATTTAATGGTTTTTCCAAATCAGCGACGTGAAAATCTTTTTGAGGAATAAGCAGTTTTTCCTTGTTAACCCATTTGCCGTCGATTCCAAGTATTTTCTTCACGCCTTTCTTTCGAAAAACAGACAGAAAAGCTCCTGTCCCGCATCCAACATCAACAACATTTTTGGGTTTTATGTACTTCAAAATCAAAGGCACAATTACTTTTGCCGACTCAAGCGAATCCACACGCGCGTCATAAAACTCATCAGTATACAATGTCTTTTTCATAATTCTCTTATTTATAATTAAATAATAATCAGTAAATCAGAATTTTACTTCAATATTTTTTCTTTCGCTTTCAGCAATATGCAAGTATTCTCTTGGCTTTTTGCCGTAAAGTTTAGCGAAGAAAATTCCAGGAGCAGTCTTGCACAAATCGTTGTAAGCGAGAATGCTGTCGTTGTAATATTGCCTTGAGTATGCAATCTTGTCTTCAGTAGTTGCAAGTTCTCTCTGCAATTCAAGAAAATTTGTGTTTGCTTTCAAATCAGGATAATTTTCAGCAAGAGCAAAAATTGTTTTTAATGCAGATTCAAGCTTGTCATTTGCCTTGACTTTCGCTTCAATATTGCCTGCAGAAACCAGCGCCTTTCTCGCATCTGTAACTTCTTTTATAACAGACTTCTCGTGTTTTACATATCCTTTGACAGATTCAATAAGATTAGGAATTAAGTCTGCTCTTCTTTTAAGCTGAACATCAATTTGACTAAGAGAATTGTCTATTCTGTTTCCCAAGACAGCAAATCTGTTAAAAAAGTATAAGAATACTAACACGGCAAATGCAACAATTCCGACAATTACCCATTCAAGTACCATGTTATAGATAAAAAATTAAGATTTATAAAATTATGTTTTTAACGAATTTGTCCAGGAAGTTTCCCCAAATCTTTGTGTTCTCTTTCATATATTGAATTAGTAGATTGTATGACTCCTCTTTGAACAGCCCTTCACGAAAATTAGGCCAGTGAGTTACGTAAAAATCTCCTAAATATTTTGGGTCTATTTTAGCAATTCCTCCTACAGGATCAGGACAGGCATAAATAATTTCATCAATGCGTGAAAGTACAGATGCCCCAAGGCACATCAGACAAGGTTCCCAGGTGGTATAAAGTCTGGCAGTTCCTTTTTTGTTGTCTTTTAACTTCCATGAAACATTATTTAACAAAAAATTTTCAGCATGAGATGTCCAGTTTCCATTTGTCTTCGCGCAATTCCCCGCAATCCCTTCAAGGTCATTATCAATGGTCAAAACAGCACCGACAGGAAGGTCTCCTCGTGAATAGCAATTCTTCGCTTCATTCAAAGCAAGTTCCATAAAGTTCTTATCAATTTGACTAAACATAAAAGTCAGAAAAATAAAATGTATAAAAAGATTATTAAACTTCATAGGTCATATTAAGAAATGGTAAAAATTGTGGTTGATAAAGAAAAATGCATTGGATGTCAGTTATGCCCGACAGTTTGCCCTGAAGTTTTTGCTATGGGAAAAGACGGGAAAGCTTTTGTAAAAGCGCAGAAAGATATTCCCTGCGTGAAAGAGGCAATTGAATCTTGCCCTGTAAGCGCGATAAGCGAAAACGGAAAAAACAAATAATCAGTCGCGGATAAATAAAAATATTTATTAACTTTGTTTTGTTTTTTTCTCTATGAAAGAAAAAGAGGAGAAAATTGATTTTGTAAAATGGTTTTCTGAACTTGATAAAAATTCTGTCCCTATTGCCGGAGGAAAAGGAGCTAATCTTGCAGAAATTTACAACTTAAAAATAAATGTCCCGCCAGGATTCGTCGTTACAACTTATGCATATGATTATTTTATAGAAAAAGCAGGGCTGAAAGAAAAGATAAATGAGATTCTAAACAGCATAGAATACGAAGACACAAAAGACTTGGAAGAAAAGACAAAAAAAATCAGAGAAATGATTGTGAAATCTAATTTCCCAAAAGAAATGGAAGAAGAAGTTGTTGAAGCATATGAACTTCTTGATACAAACAATATGAAAAATGTCCACGGAATTCTTGATATTCTAAAAAAATCAGAGCCTGTTTTCGTCGCTGCCCGTTCAAGTGCAACAGCAGAAGATCTCGCAGATGCAAGTTTCGCAGGACAACAGGAAACATTCCTCAATGTAAAAGGAAAAACAGAACTCATAATAAGCATAAAAAAATGTTTTGCATCCTTGTTTACAGCGAGGGCAACATATTACCGTCATAGAAAAGGTTTTGAAAAAGTAAAAGTAAGCCTTTCAGTTGTTATCCAGAGAATGGTTGACTCAGACAAGTCAGGAGTAATATTTTCAAAAGACCCGACGAACAGAACAGATAATATAATCATCGAGGCTGTTTTTGGATTAGGAGAAGGAATTGTATCAGGAGCAATAACGCCTGACAAATATATCGTCTCTCCGGATTTGAAAATTCTCGACAAGGTAATATCTGACAAAAAAATTGCAGTAACAAGAGACTCAGGAGGCGGGCAGAGAACAGTAAAATTAAGCGAAGAAAAATCAAGACAGCAGGTATTGAAAGATTATGAAATAAAAAAGTTCGCTGAAATCTCTCTAAGATTAGAAGACCATTATAAAAAACCGCAGGATATAGAATTTGCCGTTGAGGGCGAAGGACTTTATGTCTTGCAGACAAGAGCAGTAACAACAAGGGAGAAAAAATTTGTGGAAGGAGGAGAAATTAAAGGAGAAGTAATTCTTTCGGGACTCGGAGCATCTCCAGGAGTTGGTTCAGGAAAAGTCAAAGTGATAAAAGATTTGGCAGATTTAAACAAAATTGTTGAAGGAGATATTTTAGTTACGACAATGACAAATCCGGATATGGTGGTTACAATGCAAAAATCTGCGGCAATAATAACAGATGAAGGAGGAATGACTGCGCACGCAGCTATTGTTTCAAGAGAAATGGGAATTCCTGCTGTAGTCGGAACAAGAGAAGCAACAGACAAATTAAAAGATGGAGATATTGTAACTGTCGACGGGAATTCAGGAAAAATATATCTTGGAAAAGTTGCAGAAACAAAACAAAAAGAAATCCTCCCTGTAACAGCAAGGACAAAAACAAAAATAAAATTAATTGTTGATTTGCCGACTTTTGCCGAACGCGCTTCCCGTACAGGAGTTAAGCAGGTTGGCTTGACAAGAATAGAAGGAATAATTGCAGAATCAGGAAAGCATCCAAATTATTTTTTGAATAAAGGAAAAATAGAAGATTATGAAGAAGTTATTTTCAAAGGATTATCGGGAATTGCAAAATACTTCGATGAAATGTGGGTAAGAACTTCTGATATAAGAAGTGATGAATTCCAGAATCTTGAAGGTGCATCAGGAAAAGTTGAAGTTAATCCAATGTTAGGAATGCACGGAATAAGATACGGAGTAAAAAATCCAAAAATTTTGAAAGCAGAATTAAAGGCGTTGAAAAGAGTTGCAGATTCAGGCAAAAAGATAGGAATAATGATGCCTCAGATAATTTCAGTAGAAGAAGTTCAGGTTGTGAAAGATATTCTTAAAGAAATTAATTTTTCCGACGCTAAAGTTGGAGTCATGGTTGAAACTCCTGCAGCAGTCCAGATAATAAAAGAGTTATGTGAAGAAGGAATTGAATTTATTTCATTCGGAACAAATGACTTGACGCAATATATTCTTGCTATTGACAGGGGAAATGAAGAAGTTCAGCATCTTTACAATGAAATGCATCCTGCAGTTTTGTACCAGATTGAATTCGTCATAAGAGTCTGTAAAAGAAACGGCGTCGAGACAAGCATCTGCGGACAGGCAGGAAGCAGAAAAGATATGGTTAAGTTCCTTGTTGAGAGGGGAATTGACAGCATAAGTGTTAATGCCGACGTTGCGAAAGAAATTTCAGATTATGTTGCAGAGATTGAAAAAGAAAGAGGAGAAGAGCCAAGACAATATACTCCTGAAACGGAGAAAAAAGAAAACAGCCGTGAGCAGTATAATAAAGGGAAGTTTACAAAAGAAACCGTACTTTATTTTGGTCAAGAAGAGATAATTCCAGAAGAAACTCCAATTGAGGAAGAAACCCCTGTGATAAATGGTGTTGAAGAAAATCATAAAAAAGAAACAGAAGAAGAGGAAACATTCTATGAAGAAGGAGTTGCTCCTCCGGATGCAGAGGAGAAAAAAGGAGTCCTTGATATTTTTTAAATAACAAAATTTTATAAATTAAGAAAACATTATTCTACAATGGCTGTAAAAAAGAAGGAGATAATAAAAAAAGAGACAATAATAAAGGAAGTAAATCCTAAATCTAATCTTCCAACAAGGCAATATATTCCTGTTCAGGAGAAGAGGATTAATCCGCCTGCCCAAAAAAAATCAGCAGGAACTGACACATG
>JAMCXF010000013.1 GCA_023475035.1 Candidatus Pacearchaeota archaeon | reverse complement strand
TGAAAAAATTACCGACTGTTCTCATTATACTTTTCATTATGATCTGTATGCTCAGTGTCATTATGCCAAAACATAAAGTCCCCAGACCTACCTTCTAAAGCTTTTTTTATTATTAAATTTTTTATTTTGTTTAAATTAATTTTCATATTTGCAACCTCCTTTCAATTCTGTTTCATCATCTAAAACTTTTTTCATTTCCTGGAATAAAGTCTTATAAGAAGCACAATATGGATCTTTTCCAAAAATATTTCCATTACAATAAGCATTATGCATACATCCTGAGTTGCATATATCCCCAAAATTGCACTTAGAACAGTCGGTAATTTTTTCAAGATTTCTTTCTTTTAGTTTTCTGTTTATTTTAGAACTTACAGCATCTTCAATAGTATTTTCTTTAATGTTCCCCATCCAAAATTCTTTAATTCCATCAAATCTCCCGCAAGGATAAATATCTCCATTTGGCCCGATAGAAATAAAACTTTCTCTGCAGGAAATAGAATAATTACATCCTAGAGGCCTATTTGTTCCAATATTCCCAATAACTTCAATAAAAGGGTCTACGTTTATAGTAACTTTTTCTTCTTTTTTAACATCCTGATTATAAATATCCCACATTTTTAATAAAAATTTTCCATACTGATTGGGACTTATTCCCAAATCATTTATATTTTCTTTTGCTTTTCCAGATTTTATCAAAGGATTAAACTTAACATTTATTTTTTCTGATTTAAAAAAATTATAAAGTTCTTGAGGATGATTTATATTTTTTGAACTTAAAACACAAATTACTCCGCCCCCAATTCTTTTTCCTCTTAATAATTTCTGTCCATTAAGAGCCTCATCAAAACTTCCTGAACCATCTTTGTATATCCTAGTTTTATCATGAATTTCTTTAGGTCCATCAATGCTAACCCCGATATGAAAATCTTTTGTTTGTTCGCAAAAATTAATTAGATCTGGAGCGATTAAAGTTCCATTTGTCTGAATACCATTTGAAAATTTGTTACCTTTCTTTTTATAAAAATTTTGAATATCTTTGACAGATTTATAAAAATCGATTCCCATTAATAATGGTTCTCCACCATGCCAAATCCAATGAGAACTTTCAACAAAATCAGAAACTCTTTGTATAGATTGCGCTAATAAATTTTCTGACATTTTTCCTTTTTCAGCAGATTCTTCAAGATAACAATATTTACAATTAAGGTTACAACTATGCGTAGGTTTTGCAATGATAGTTAACTTTCTTGATGAATTCATTAATTAAGAAGTAGTAACATATGTTATAAACCTTTCTTTCTTAAAAATAAAGAATTAAAAATAAAAAATAACTAATAATAAAATGGTAGCATCAGTAGATCAAATAATAACAACAATTAATCCTGATTTATATTACAAAACCTCCGACGATAAAATTTTAGCAAAAAAAGAACTTGCAGAGTTTAAAGAATTAATAAGAACAGAAGGATTTCAAAAAGCAGCAGCGAAAGCAAAAACAAAATCAGAATCAACGCACACGCTCATTTACGATTCTTCTTCCGAAACTCTCGAGCCGATTTATTTTTTTATTCTTGATTTGATGAATGACTTTGGATTAAAGCCTGAAAAACTCGTCGACAATTTTTCCTCGACTCCTGGTTCAGGACATTTTGCAGAACTCGGGCAGAGAGCAACAATAATGCAGCAGCAGGCATCAAAAATAATGGGCGATGTAAATACAGTTTTGAGAAGCGTGTTGAATCTCGTTTATGATTTGAAAGAATTCAAAATAAGATTACAATCTTACGACGGATTAAAATCAAAAAAACCAGAAGAAAAAGATTCTGCGATTTTAGCGTTGAAGCAAATCTGGATGGACAAGGTAGATATTGCAAAAGGAAATTCAAGCATTAAAGGAATGGCTCTCGGACAGGCAGGTTTTCAGACGCTAATAGACGCTTTTTTAGTTGCAAAAGATGCAAAAGATGTTAAGAAATTGGATTTGAATGACAGGGTAAAAAGAATTGTGGAATCAAGAGTTCAGGAATTTAACATCTGGATGAATGAATCAGAAAAAGAATTAAGAAAAAGATATGAACTTGAAAAAAATTATTTGAGAAGTCAGGTTAATAGTTTGAAGTTGTATGCAAGATGGGTAAAGCCGTATTTGAAAGCAGCGACAGAATTAGAATCAAAGGAGATGGGTAGAGCTCCTGCGCTTGTCAAAACATTTAACACGATAATGCTTGAACTGACTTTGCTGGGCAAAAGCAAATTGGATATTGCCGACGAAGCATTAAAAGGAAATATTCCTGCAGATTTTGCAAAACCTAAATATTTTAGCAAAGTAAAAAGACAATATTACAGCTGCATTCTCGTTGATTTTTCATTCAGGGGAATTCCCCAAAGAGTTTCACAGCAGGCACATTTTGCATTCGGTGGAAGAGCAGAAGTAACATTCAAGTCTTATGTAATGAATGATGATGAGTTGAAAAAATTTGAAGAAGAGTTAAAAAAATCCGAAGTTGATGATGTAATGAAATTAGTCGAGGGAACAACAAGCGCAAGTTTAGGGCCATTGGAAGAAGAAATTAATTCCTTTCTCGAAGAGAAATCAATTGAAAAGAAAGAAGAAAAAATGAAAGTTAAAGATTGGTTTGAACCATTCACTTCATTATTTGGAGAAGGAGAGAAAAAAGCAGAAAAGAAAAAAGATGAAAAAAAGGAAATTATCATTGCTCCTGACAGTTGGATGGAAAAAAATTATTTCAGAAAGTTAGCTGCAGAAAATGCTGTATCAAAAATGTTTGATTTGTTTGATATTTACAAAAAAGGGCACGGAATGGAAAGTTATACGTAGCATAACTTTACTGGAAGTTTTAGGAACCTTAGGTTCTTAACTCAAATGCTTCCTGCATTTGGGATGCTGGAGGTAATAGGAACCACGCAGGAGGTTCTTAATGGAAAGTTATACGTAGATACATTAATAAATTATTTCTGCTTGTAAATTAAAGGTGATACAATGAGCGCAGATTATAATATAAAAAATATTTATCAGGGAGGATATTCATCTCTTTCTCCAAAATACGGAGATGTTTTTACAGGCTACAGAATTAATCCGTCAAGTTTTGGTTTGACAACAGACCCGCGAAATGCAAATGTTCTTCAGGATGTTTCTTCCAAACTTTCTTCAGGAGCAAAGCACATAGAAATGTCTGCAGTGTCCCCTGAAGTTTTTGAGTCAATTCCTGATCAGCAGTTAAAAGAATTAAATCGTTTGAGCAAATTAACTGGAGTTGATATTTCTGTTCACGGCCCGATTGTAGAGCCGTCAGGAATGACAGATCACGGATTTTCTGAAACCCAAAGAGCAGCAGCAGAACGGCAGATTATGTCTGCAATTGAAAGAGGGCACAAAGTAAATCCCGACGGGAACATACCAATAACTTTTCATTCTTCTGCAATAGGAATCCCGGGGAAAATTATTCCGAAAGGAAAAGAAATGGAGGAAGGAATGATAATAAACACAAACACAGGTTCTATTCATAAAATTCCCCTCAAAAAAAGATACTTCCCTGGAGAAGAAGAAAAAAGAGATATCAAGATAGAAGTACAAAAAATCAATGAAGAGCAGTGGGTGGATAATTTGGAGCAATTAAGATACCATGCTGAAATGGGAAAAGAAAGAATTGACAATGCAATGTATACAAAAGTTTTGTCAGAAGCAGAAATCAAAGCAGGCAAAGACCCTACAAAAGAAGAGCAGGCAATGAGAAGTTTATACAATCAGGGAACACTTTTCCTTAACAGTTCTTACAATAGTCTGAAACAGCTTTTTGATACTGCATGGCAAAATTCCACAAATGAAGAAAAAGAAAAATTGAAGCAGTTCAAAAAAGAAATAGAAATAAAAGCAAATCAAATAAAAGAAAATCCTCACGGCGATAAAAGTGTGATGTTAATGAAAGAAATTGTTGAGAAAGGAGTTGAAACTTTGAGAGGAGTTCATCCAAAAACTTACGAAGACCTGAATGAATTTTCAAAACAAAAAACAGTAGAAACTTTTTCCAATGTTGCATTTAATTCTTACAAGAAGTTCAAAGACAAATCTCCGATAATAAGCATTGAAAATCCGCCTGCAGGAACCATATTCAGCACAGGTGAAGAGCTGAAAGAAATTGTTGAAAAATCACGAAATAGATTTATAGAAAATGCAACAAAGCCCGTAAGCGAAAAAGGACTTGGCATGTCAGAGAAAGAAGCAAAAGACGCGGCAAAGAAATTGCTTGGTGTTACATGGGATGTCGGGCATATTAACATGCTTAGAAAATTTGGGTATGAGAAAGAAGATATTGTAAAGCAGACAGAACAGGTTGCTCCTTTTGTCAAGCATATTCATTTGTCAGATAATTTTGGATTAGAGCACACAGAATTGCCAATGGGAATGGGAAATGTTCCGATAAAAGAAATTTTTGAAAAACTTGGCAAAGAAGGATTTGATGCGAGGAAAATCATTGAAGCTGGAAACTGGTGGCAGCATTTCAAAACTCCGCCGTTCAGGGAAACTCTTGAAGCGTTTGGTTCTCCAATTTACGGAATGCAAATGGCTCCTTATTGGAATCAGGGAGTTGGTTTGCAACAGGATTACTACGGAGGATACGGAATGGTTCTTCCGCAAAAAAATTATGAAACTTTCGGTGCAGGTTTTTCAGGACTTCCAACAGAGCTTGGCGGACAAAAAGCAGGAGCAGAAGGAAGCAGAATGTCGGGTAAACCGATGGAATAAAATATATATCGCAAAATAATATTTAAAAACATACAAAACATTGTAACCAAGATGAAGAAGAAAGAAAAAAAGAAGGTGATTAAGAATTCTGAAAAAGAAAAAACAAAACCTATTCTGAAACCCGCAAAGAAAAATTATCCGACACTGCAGTTAAAGCTTGAATCTGAAATTGCAATGGATTTCGCTACAAAGGCATATGAAACATTCAACAAAATAATAAAATCAGTTGTGCTTTTTGGAAGTTCTGTCAAACAAAACATGACTGCAGGTTCTGATATTGACATAATAATAATCATTGATGATGTTGCAATAATCTGGGATGAAGAATTAATTGCCTGGTATCGAACAGAACTTGAAAAACTCATGAGAAAAAATCCTTATGAAAAAGATTTGCATATCAATACAATAAAATTAAGCACTTGGTGGGAAGACTTGATGAGAGGAGACCCTGTTATCATAAATGTTTTGAGATACGGGGAAGCAATGATTGACTTCGGAGGATTTTTTGAACCGTTAAAATTCTTGTTGCTTAATGGAAAAATAAAATCAACTCCTGAATCAATTTATAATTGTCTGCAGAGAGCACCAACGCATTTTCTAAGAAGCAGGGCAGCAGAATTGAATTCAATAGAAGGGCTTTATTGGTGCATGGTTGATTCTGCTCACGCAGCGCTTATATCAGCAGGAATTTCTCCTGCATCTCCTGAGCACATTCCCGCAGACCTGAAAGAAATTTTCGTCGATAAGAAAATGCTGAATATGAAATATGTTGTCTGGTACAGAGATTTGTTTATGTTGCATAAAGGAATCAGCCATGGAGAGATAACAGAACTAAAAGGTGTGGAAATTGACGCCTGGCAGGAAAAAACCGAGGAGTTTATGAAAGTAATGGCTGATTTGGTAAATCAGAATGTAAAATAATTAATTAATTAATTAATAGAAAAGTTTTCACCATAAAATCTTGATTCTAAAACATCAGCAGGAGTAAGAGTTTCTAAAAGGTAATTAACTGTTGCATAATCTTCCAAATATTTTTCTCTTTCTTTAATATATTCGAAAAATCCTTTTTTGTCTTTTTTACTTTTCTTCTCTTCCCATATTTTTCTTACTTTGTTTCTAAGAAATTTTTCTTCTAATTTTTTTTGAAAGTTTCCAAATTCCGTCATTTTATCTAAAATTCATTAAGTCATCAAAAACTCTATGTGTTTTATTTTGTGAAACAGCATGGTCAATAACTTTTTGTGTTATCTCATTTCTTGGTCTTGCGTTTACTACATATAATTTATCTGCTAAGTTTATTCCAGCTTGGACAATTGAAAAATCTTCTTCTTGTTTGTAACAAAGAGGAATAATTATTTTTCCCTTTTCTTTCAATGAGTTTCTTATAGAATCAAAAACAGTGCTAGGAAAATAACCATTCACATACAAAGCAACAACTTCATCAAACCCGTCAATATTTTTAAGACTCATTTACGCCACCTTCAGTAATTCGTTTATTGATTCTTTGTAAGCAGATTTTGTTGCACTGTTTTTTAATTCGTCATAATTTCTCTTCTCAATTGTCTGAATTAAATGGAATATTGCTTCCATTTTTTTAATTGTTTTCTGAGCTTCTTCTTTCTTTTTATCATCAAATAGTCCAGTCTTGTCATTGACTATCGCCTGAGCCTGAGTATATTTTTTAGTAATTGAACCAACTGTCTGTCCTTTATATTTTTCAAAAACAGATTTAGCTTCATTTGCTTTTTCATCTCCCAAAAGAGATTTTAATGTATTATATCTTAAATTGTAGAATTCAGTAACATCACAGCTTCCCAAAGCTTTTTGATATTTTCCATGATAGATTTGTATTGCTTTTGCAACTCCTTCTTCAGAAGCAAAAGTTCCAGCTTTTAATCCTTCAAGAATATCTTTATCAACACCAAAACTATCAACTAATTTCTCCAAAGCGCCTCTTGCAAAAGGAGCATCAGCTTCATTAGAACCGAGCCTGTTAGCTACATCTGCATACTGATATCTTGCAATATCTTCAAGGTATTTTGGTTTTTGTTCATCTCCCATACAAAACTCATGCCTCTAAACTATATAAATGTTTCCTTTTGTTGTCACTGGATAGTTAGAATTATTCAGATTTAGGCTTTCTGCTTAGATCTTCAAAGAGGATTCTTGTCTTGCACGGAAGCTTTGACTTGATTTGCTTGATTGTATGTCTTGCAAGAGAAGTTGCTTTTTGATTTGGAAGAGCAATAAGGAAAAGAGGGCCATTTTTCTTTAAAATAGCTGCTTTTGCGATAGTTTTTCCAAAGGACAACTGCATTCCTTTCTGCATTCTGTCTGCTCCTGCTCCTGTAAGCATTTTGTTTTCTCTTTGTATATGATGAGTAAAAGGAATAATATGGAAGTAGTATTGTTCTTTAAGTCCTTCTCCAAGTTTCTTGTGGATAAACTGTCTGCAAGCTTCAATAGCATTTTGTCTTATTTGAACGTCGTGGTCAGTGATTACTGTAAGAATATAAGGGTATTTGCCATCTGCATAACCAGCCACATCACCCATGTAGAATTTAACAATTTTCGAAGGGGGAATTGCTTTTACATAAGCCCTGTTTTTCAGCTTGCTTCCTCTTGTGTAAGGAACAACATGCATCTTTGAATAAGCCGAAGCTCTTCTCATTGCCATATTATTTAATCTCCACTTTAGTTGTCAAAGCCTGTCCTGGAAGTCCTCTCTCAAAAATAGCCCTAACAACACCTTTATTTCCGTGAGCGCCTGAAACTTTTCCGACGATTTTCTTGCCTGCTGGACTCTTCCATTCAACTTCTTTTCCAACAAGTTTTTCAGCATTTTCTCTGCTTGAAACTCCGTCTACTTCTATAAGAAAATGTTTCTCAACAATAGTCTTTCTTCCACGTCTAAATTGTATAATTCTGCCATTCATGATAATTATCTACAAGAAAATTAGTTTAAAAAGGTTTCTTGATTATTCCATTACTAGAATATTCCTTCCCACAATAGATTTTTCCCTGAATTCCTGTATCGGCCCTAAGATAATTTTTAGTCTTGTTGCATTTGCGATTCTTTCAAAATCAGGGGAAATTTTTCCTTTTATTGTTTCAACTAAAGGAGCAGTAAAAACAATTCTTCCCTTGACATTTTTTTTAAGATTTTTCAAAACTTTTATCATTAAATTTTCATAGCCTCTGACAAGTTCTTTTGCTTTTTCAGCAGTGGGAATTTTTCTCTGCAATTCCCCTAAATCAGGTTCAGTTGCAATCGCATCAACTTTTGGAATTTCTGCAGTTGAAGAATCTTCATTACTGATTTTGTAATTTTCTTTTTTGAATTTGAACCATTCCATATTTATTTTCGCATCGTGAGTTGCACTTTTGTCCTTGTCAATTCCAATAACTTTTATATCCTGTAAAAGAGCTTCCTGCAAAATTGTTCCTATTCCGCAAAAAGGGTCAAGCAAAGTTTCTCCTTTTTTGACTTGTGAAAGATTTATCAAAATCTTCGCCAGCCTTGGGGAAATTGAAAGTTCGCTTCTTCTGACAGGTTTTTTCATGTCCCGTTTTTCAGCAGAATCAAAATCATAATTTTCAGTTATTATTCCAAAGCTGTCAGCAAATACAAAATATTGCTCATCAATCAAACTCGATGAAACTTTTGAAACTCTTTTTCCTCCCTGCAATTCAATTCTTCCGCTGATTTTTTTCTCTGTCGCTTTCAGTTGTTCTTCCCTGAATTTTCTTTTCAAATAATTTTGTATTTCATCATAATTTTTTCCTCCAAAATCAAACAAGACATAATTTAGTTTGTTTCCTGTTACAGAATAAAGAGTTTTATTATCAAGTTCCTTTGATATTTTCTGAAAGTTCCCCTCGCTGATAACTTCCCCGATTGAAATCGTTCCCCCAAGATGTTCGATAATTCCTTTTGGAAGGATTTTTTCTGTTTCAATCAAAATTCCGTTTTTTATTTTAGAGATTATTTTAAAACTGATTTTTTCTCTTTCAAAAAAAGATTTTATTTCAGCAGAAGAAAGCTCAATGTTTCTTCCCGCAATGAATAAGTATTTCTTCATGATAAAAAGAATATACAAGAGTTTAAATATTTTAGAGCATTAAATAAAATATGACCTTGCTCACAGATTCTGAAATTGCAAAATTGAAGGAAAATGAAGAAAAAGATAAAAGATTAAATGAAGAAGAACTTTTTGAAAAATATTTTCTGGGTAATATAACTCTCGATAACGACAGAGAAGTTGAAAGAAAAGAAGAGAAAAATTATGAAAAGAATAACCTGTTGAAAGACAGACCTTTCTATATAAGATTTCTATAATTATTCTTTTTTCTTGTTAATTAACTCGCATCTCTGGTTATATTCAATTATGTCATTAATTAATATTGATGCGCTCTTTCTTGCTTCATCAACTTTATGCATGCTTGATTTTCCTTTCTTGAATTCTGCTCTTGCCTGAATAATGTCTTTCAATATTCTCAAATGCTGAGGAGCGAATTTTGCTTTTTTGACAAATTGAGTTTCAAATTCCCCAACAATAACATCTTGTGATTTGTTTCCAATCATAGCTTTCAAAAGTGCAAAAACATCCTTGTAAATCTGCTCTATTGTTTTTTCCTGTTCTCTCTTTTCAATTTGTTCCCTGAGTTCTTTCAGTCTCGCAAGGAAATCTTCAACATCTTTTACAAGCTTGTCAATTTCAGTTCCTGAAATTTCTTTTATTTTTTCGTGTTCATAATCCTTGTAAATTCCGACAACTTTTTCGATGATTGTAATGTATTTTTTTTCAAGCATTTTTTCCTTGTCAACAAAAATTCTTTTCATATCGCTGGCAACATGTTTTGGTGTTGGCGGAGGCAAGCCGTAAAGCATCAGCAATGCCTGTGACGGAGTTGTAACTCCCCAGAAAATTTCATTGATAACAACATCAAGCAAAGCAGATTTGACTCTCTTGACTGTCTTGTCTCCCATCGACATAAACATATCAATCGCTTCAGGCGAAGGTTTCAGTTTTCCCATTCTCAAAAGAGATTTCCACGGCATAAATGTCCCCCTGTCGTAAATTGGAATTCCGTCTCTGATAAAAGTAAAGATAACAGGATGAGCGTCCTTTACAGATTCCCAAAAGTCAGTAAGCAAATAAATTTGAGGAGAAAGTTTGTTCTTAACACCAGCCAAATGAGATGCTTCAGCAACATACTGGTAAATTATTGATCTCAATCTTTCTTTCAATTCCAATCTCGGCATTCTCTTGACATCTGTATCATTAATAATTATGAAAACATCAACATCAGAAGTAGGCACAGCTTCTCCTCTTACTAAGCTTCCTGCAATAACATAACTGACAACATATTTTTCAAATTTTTGCAGAACAAGTGATTTGTGAATTTCAGCAACTCTTAATGCTCCCAAAACTCCTGTATCGTGAAGAGGGAAAGACATAGCGATTGCGGTAACCAATTCAAACTTGCTGTCAAGGCAAAGCTCCCACACATCATTCGGAGATTTCAAATGGAGCCAGATTTTTTGTTTCAGTTCATCAATCTGCTTTACGATTTCTGTTTTCAATTTTCCTGCTTCTTTCATATTTTCTTCAGGAACAACAACAAGCATGTGAATATGTTTCTCAGTTTCCTTGGGGACTTCTTCCTCTTCAATAAAATGTTTGATTGATTGCGGCGGCAAAATGCTGATAACCTGAGTGAATGGATATTTCTTGAGAATGAAAGCCTTAATTTTTTCAATTTCTTTTTTTGTCTTGTCCATTTCCTTTTTTATCTCTTCAGGATTTTCAGGCATAATGTCTTTTCTGTTTGAATATTTGTTGTCAAGATTCATTTCAGGAATGTCATTTTCTTCCTGTTTTTCAGAAGATTTGTTCTTCTTTTCCATACGTAAAAAAGGAATTAGAATATATTTAAAGGTTACTACTAAATTCCACGAAAGTCGTTAACAACGAAAATATAAATAATGGCCCATACAGGAATCGGACCTGTGCTTCCTCGGTGTAAATAATATTATCTAAAAAGTTCTTTTCTTAGATAGACATCATCTAAACCTTAATTTTAGGACACTTTTTTAGTTGAATATAAAGATAAAATGTTAATTTAAATTTTACTTAATCTTCCATTTCAATATCAAAATCTTTGTATTTGTTTTGAATCTGCCTTTTCATATCCAGATGGTCATCGCAGGTTATCTCCGTCCTAGAACTTCCGTAGTTTCCTCCAGTTCCCATAATGCTCCCACCACCTTGTTTGCCCTTAGGATTTCTCCCACATTTGCCTTGTTTTCTTACATTCCCTTCCTTGTCTTTACAACTATATTCTCCAGTGCTATGATTAAACTTACAAACTAATTTCTCTTTTTCCATTTTTAAAATATGGTCCTACAAGGAGTCGAACCTTGCCTTCCTCGGCTTTTAGAAAGACTAGCCATATTTAAGACCCATCCTTCTTGTAAACGAGGTGTTCTAGCCGATAGACTATAGGACCATTAATTAATATAAAAATTAATCATTTATAAGTATTGCCTAATGTTGTTTTATGCAATCTGGGACACCCAGTCACATCTTCATTTTGGGATATGATTCTACACAACTAACTAAAACCTTTCAGCCATGAGCTCCAGATGATTAGAGGACGCAATTTTGGCAAATAAATCATTTATCTTATAATTGTTAAAAAGAGGTATTTTTATTTTCCGCAGTCACAAGTTCCGCCAGTTACTGCAGAACAAGACGAAGAACCGCAATTTCCACCACAGCTTTCACAACTCGCATTTTTGCAGGTGCATACGCCTCCGTTTAAAGCTCCGCAAGTAGGATTTCCGCAATTGCTCTCTGCTGTGCAATTATTTCCGCAACTAGAGTCGGAGATTATTAATGTC
>JAMCXF010000033.1:44155-44548 GCA_023475035.1 Candidatus Pacearchaeota archaeon | reverse complement strand
AACGAGCAAAGGAAATAAAATCGTCGCGTCGCCGAAAACTTTTTCTGATTGCGCATCTGTTCTTATTTTTCCCCACGAAACTGCCTCATCAGGAGTTGCACCAGCATCGCTTCCGTCAAATTCCTGCGCATTATTGATATAAACCGCATAATCAGCTCCGTCTCTGAATAAATGCGCATTAAGTATACTGTGCTTAACTGTTCCGCTTCCCAAAATTATAACTCCTGATTTTTCCAACCCAATTGTAGAGTCATTAAGATTTCTACTGTCTTCTGCAATATCTATTATAAAATCGTCATGTCCCTGATATTTGAAAAAATAAATCATATCTCCAAGACTTCCGTCGAGAATTGCAGGACAATAAACTTTTATTTTGTTTTTGTTTAGTTTTAA
>JAMCXF010000033.1:2867-44114 GCA_023475035.1 Candidatus Pacearchaeota archaeon | reverse complement strand
GATTCTTTTAGATATTCCCCTAATTTCCAGATTAATTGCGAAGGCACAAGAGGTTTTCCTGTTTTTTTCTGTTCATCATAAAGCTCCTGCAAAACAGGCATTACAAATTCTTCGAATTTCAAATATCTTGAATCAGGAACAAAAATGTTTCCAGTTCTGTTAATTGCTTTTTTTCTCAATTCAACTCCAGAGGCAGTAAATTTTCCAAGAATAAAAGTCCCGAGGCATTTCATTATGTCCTCTTCAATTCCGCCGCCAGTAGTTACAATGCAGTTGATTTTTTTATGTTCGGCAAGAAATCTGAAAATATCTCTAAGCCCCGAAGTCACCATGCTGGAAGTATACCCCAGAAATATTGTTGCTTGATTGTCTATCATTTTTCGGATTATTTCTTTAGCTCTAAAAAAAGAAGTTGCCTGAAATCCTGTTGTTTCAAAACTTTCAAAGATTTGTTTATAATCTACGCCATTATCAAAATCATACCCCTGAATAGTTTTCCCTTCAGGTTCGTATGTGCATTCTCTAAGTACATTTTCTCTTGCAATTTTTTCTTTATCAGTATTTGTTACCATAAAGTAGGATAAAATAGATATTTTAAAAATATATCATTTTAAACAAAAATCTTTTTAAATTGATTTTATGTAAGATTTTAATGAATAAATGGATGGAAATATTACTGGGATTGATTTTCCTTAACGGAGCAATCTTTGTATGGTGGATGAATTTCTGGAGCTTTGGAGATGCTGCTTTAAGTTTCTTCAAGGGAGGATTAGTCTGGCTTGTAATCCTTGTCGGAGCAATTTTCATAATGCTCGGAATAAGCGATTTGAAAGATTAATTAAAAATTTTATTATTTAATTTATTTAGATAACACCATCAAAGTACCTTCAATAATTCCTGCAATAATCAGGAGAGGAACAATAACCAAAAAGAACACCTTAAAAGAATTAATTGTATATTCTTTAAGATGTTTCATTTTTTCTTTTTTGAAAATAAATGTGCCTAATTTTAATCCCAACCCAAGAGAAATAAAAACAGCAGGCAATTCAAAAATTCCGTGAGGTAAAAGTTTCCACAAAACAGAAAATCCTGCATTCTGCACGCTCAATGCCGAAACAAAACCAAGCAGGTATCCGTTAGATATAGCGCTAATTATTGGAAAAATCCCAAAGAACATTCCGAGAAGAATTCCAAAAAAAGTGCTTTTTGTGTTGTTTGATATGATAAAACCAATCAATTGCGACATTGACATGTCTTTTGTTGTTTCAAAAAGTTCTTCAACGAATTTCATTATTTCATTATAAATAAATTCAGGCGGAGGAATAACAAAACCAACCAAAACAAAAAAGACAAAAATTCCGATTATAATAAAAATAAAATTCTTCGATTCTTTTAGATATTCCCAGCTTTTTTTATATTCCTTAATTATGTCAAAAGATTTTTTTACTTTTTTCATTTTATCTAAAAATCTGCTGTATGTATTCTGTTTTTCTCTTGTATTTATTTTTAAGATAAAACCCATAAGAAAGTCCTGCAATTAATCCTCCAAGATGTGCCATGTTGCCGATAGGCAGTTCAACAAATAGCCCTATGATAATTAAAGGGACAATAGCAATTATAGGGATTAGCCAAAAGGGCATTTCTATCGGAATTGCAAACTTTTTGAATTTTGGATTAAAAGAAAAGATTGAAAAGATTGAGAAAAAGATGTAAATGCTAATTAGTAGATTAAGAATGTTTGAAAAAGGATTTGCAGGAAAAATAGATTCAAAGATTGCCTGCGCTGTTATTGCAATCAAAGGTCCTCCGATTAAGTAAATTTTTTTCTTAGGAATTAAAACGGCAAGGATTCCTACTAAGCCGAATATTGCCCCTGATGCCCCGACACCAAAAGTCATTGGGTTCCCGAATATTTTTTCTCCGATTATTCCGCTTCCAAAAAATCCCGACAAGAGAGCAAAAAATAATCCTGCAAATAACCCCGAGAGGATGTAAAAAACAAAGAATCTTTTTTTGCCGATGATTTTCTCAAGCAAAGTTCCTACAAAGAATAAAGAAATCATATTGAAGAACAGATGCGCAAAATTCGCATGAAGGAACATGCTCGTCAAAAGAGTCCATAAATTTTTCCCCTGGCTGATATAATCAGGCTTTAATGCAAGCAAATCAAAAATCTGAAATTCTCCGAAGATAAATGTCAGGATTATTGCAGCAACAAATATAATCACATTAAGAAAGATCAAGAGAAATACAATATTGAAATTAAATAAATTACTTTTCCTGTTTTGGATCTTGTAGATATCAGCCACTTTATTTCTTTTTTTGTCTGGCATTTTTGACAGACGGTTTCAGTTTAACCTTTTTTGTTTTTTGCACTGCTTTCGTTTTAGCAGTTTTTGTTTGTTTAGTAGCCAATCTCTTTGCAGCAGAAATCTTCCTTTTTTTCTCCTTTTCTTCCATCTTAAGCTTGTCTTCTTTTTTCTTTTCTCTTGCTTTGCTCTTCTCAAGTTTTTCCCTTTCAGTTTTCAATTCATCATCAATAAGCTCAAGTTCTTTTCTTAATTTGTCTATGTCTCTGTTGTATTCTTTTATTACAGGAGTATTGTCTTTTCTCTGCATTATTTCCCCGCATTCATTGCACATAAAGTTGTGAACAAGCGCGTTCTCTTCGTTAAATTCAATATTGCATCTTTCACAGACATAGAATTCTTTTGTTTTTCTGCTGGTAATTTGATGCTGAATTTGCTCCATCTTTTTCAGCAAATTTTCTCGCAGGAATTCAAGGCTCTTCATTATTTCTATTTTCCAAAAATAGGTATACCATCCTTTTTTCTTGTCCTTTTTTCTGATAAAAGAAACAAGTCCGTAATCAGATATCTTGTATAAGATGTTTCTCGTCTGATTTATTGTAAGGTTTAGCTTTTTTGCGATGATGAATTCATTTACATATTTATTCCCGTCGAATAAATCAATTATTCCTTCTGCCTGTTTTCCGGCGATAGAGACAACGATTTCTTTTAAGAATTTTTTTAGCATTGAATTATCAAAAAAAAGTTAAATATATATCTTTCGGTTTGCGAATCAAAACGATTACAAAAATTTCCTGTTTTTAGTTTCGGTTCAGTTCTTCTGAAACGATTGTTAAAAATACTATTTTTTACTTTCGGTTCAACTAATTGTGAAATTTTTATTTTCAGTTGTAAAGATTTTTAAACTTATTCTGCATTTTATATTTATCAAAATATATTATAGAGAATATGGCTTTGTTTAAGAAAAAAGAAAAAAAAGAGGAAACAGAAGTTCCAAAACTTCCTGAGATTCCGCAGCTTCCTGAATTGCCAGAATTTCCCGAAACTGAAATAAGTGAATCAAAAATTTCTGAAGGACCATTACCTCAGCTTCCAAGCTTCCCAAATGGAAATTTAGGAAATAAATTCTCACAAGACACAATCAAAGAAGCAATAACTGGGAGAAAAGAGGAAGAGGTTGAAGCAGAGGAATTTACAGAAGAAATACCGATGATGCAGAAGCCTCTTGTAAGAGAAACAGAAACAAGAAATTATCCTATGTTGCAGAGAACAATGCCAAGGTCAAGAGAGGCAGAGCGAAGTCGCGAGCCAATTTTTATAAGAATAGACAAGTTTGAAGAAGGTTCAAGAACTTTTGAGCAGGTAAGAGAAAAAATTTCAGAAATAGAAAGCATGTTCAACGACGTGAAAAGTGTAAGGGAAAAAGAAGAAAAAGAATTGGCCTTGTGGGAAGATGAAATTAAACAAGTGAAAGAAAAAATTGAAAAGATTGACCGCAATATTTTTTCACAGGTAGAATGAGAGCCAAAAATCTCCCTTCTGTTGAAGAAGAAAATCCGGTTTATTTCAGAGTCGGATATTACGAATCTTTAGAATCAAAAAAACAAATTCTTTCTTCTGAAATGTCATTCCTCAACATTATAAAAATCGCACGAAGATATAATTCTCTGAGAAAAGAAGAACTGGAAATAAGAGGTAAAATTTACAAAGCAATAAAGGAACTTGATTTGGCGTTAAGAAAAACAAAAGCTTCTTTTCCTTTTTTGAAAATTCCGGAGACGCCAAAGAGAGTGGAAATCAGGAGAGAAGTTACAGCACCAAGAAAAGATTTTGATGAAAGTCTGGAAATGGAATTGAGAAAAATTCAGGAAAAACTGAAATCAATCGGAAGTTATTAATCCTTCAAGCCTGTCTTTTATTTTTCCCTTAAGATTATTTATCTCCATAACAAACAAGTATTCTTGTTTTTTTGTTATTTCTCCTCTGTAAATTACATAGGGGATATTTTTATCCTTGCAGAGATTTATTGACATTTCATGAGATGCTTTCAGTGATTTGAAGTAAATAGTATTTTTGAAATCCTTACAACGTTTTTCTTTTGGCACAAATCTCTGATCAAATACAGCAAGAACTTCATTCCAATGCCCAAGATAATCATCTTCCTTTTTTGGGTCGTTGGTATAAGCATACTTCTGTATCTGCAAGTCATCGAAATAAGTCCCAAATTCTTTTTTGAAATAACTTTCAACAGCCAAACCAATTTCTTCCCTGTCTTTTATCTCTGGAGCAAATATTGTTATTCGTTTTTGTTTTTCCATCAAAGTTCTTAAAGAAAATCCTTTATAAGAATTTCGCTTAACCTCAACTTTTTTAAAATGTTGCTTCTTAAACCCAGTATGATAAGTAGAAAAGAATTAATCGGTAAATATATTGATTTTTTCAAATCAAAAGGGCACAAGGAAATTCCAAGCGCAAGTTTGATTCCTGAAAATGACCCTACAGTGCTTTTTACGACAGCAGGAATGCATCCCCTTGTTCCTTATCTTCTCGGGCAAAAGCATCCTTTGGGAAAAAGAATCTGCAACGTCCAGAAATGCATAAGAACAGGAGACATCGACGAAGTCGGAGATGAAGTGCATCATACTTTTTTTGAAATGATGGGGAACTGGAGTCTTGGTGATTATTTCAAGAAAGAAGCGATTGAATACACTTTTGAATTTCACAAAAAAATTTTGAAAATCCCGATTGAAAATTATGCAGTGACTGTTTTTGCAGGAAATAAAAATATAAAAAAAGATGAAGAATCACTGAAAGTCTGGGAAAAGTTAGGAATTCCAAAAGAGAGAATTGCATTGCTGGACGATAACTTTTGGGGTCCTGCAGGAAAGACAGGCCCTTGCGGTCCTGATACAGAAATGTTTTATTGGACAGGAAAAGAAAAAGCCCCGAAAAAATTTAATTCAAAAGATAAAAATTGGGTTGAAATTGGAAATGATGTGTTAATGGAATTTAACAAGACAGGAGAAGGAAAATTTGTTCCGTTGATTCAAAAAAATATAGATTTCGGAGGAGGGGTGGAAAGAAATCTGGCCGTTCTTAACGGGCTTGATGATAACTATTTGACAGACTGTTTTCTTCCGATAATTGAAAGTGTAGAAGAGATATCTGAAAAAAAATATAACAGAAACAAGAAAGCAATGAGAATAATTGCAGACCATCTTAAAGCAGCAGTTTTCATAATTGCCGACGGCATCGTTCCTTCCAATACAGAGCAGGGATATATTGTCAGAAGGCTAATAAGAAGAGCAATAAAATACGGAAATGAATTAAGAATGAAAAATTTTGTTGCAGAAGTTGCAAAGGCAGTTTTTGAAATTTATGATGATTACGCAGAATTAAAAGAAAACAAAAGAGCAATTCTTGAAGAGTTGGACAAAGAAGAAAAGAAATTTCAGATAACTTTGGAAAAGGGAATTTCCCAGTTTAACAAATTTGCTTCCAACAAAAAAATATCAGGCAAAGAAGCATTCCTTCTTTACCAAAGTTTTGGTTTTCCCTTGGAATTAATAGAAGAAGAATGCAAAAAATCAAAGATAAAATTTGACAAAAAAGAATTTGAAATTGAGTTAACAAAACATCAGGAGCTTTCCCGGACAGCGACACAGGGGAAATTCAAGTCAGGACTTTCAGACCAGTCAGAAAAAACAACAAGACTTCATACCGCGACTCATTTGCTTTTGTCTGCATTGAGAATTGTTCTTGACGACGAAAACATAATGCAAAAAGGAAGCAACATAACTTCTGAAAGATTAAGACTTGATTTTAATTTTCCAAGAAAGCTTACTGCTGAAGAAATAAAAAAAGTTGAAGATTTGGTAAATGCACAGATTCAGAAATCCTGCGAAGTAAGAAGAGAAGAAATGTCTCCTGCAGAAGCAAAGAAAAAAGGAGCAATCGGAGTGTTCGAAAAAAAATACGGGGAAAAAGTTTCTGTTTATACTGTCGAGGATTTTTCAAAAGAAATTTGCGCAGGCCCGCATGTAAAAAATACCTGCGAAATCGGACATTTCAATATAACAAAAGAAGAAGGTTCAAGTGCGGGCGTGAGAAGAATTAAAGCGGTTATTGATTAAAATTTCTCTTCAAAAGTTTGAAGTCCGTATTTCTCTACCAAGCCATTAAATTGCAGATGCTGAATATAATTAATTGTTCCGTAATTTTTTGAGCTGTCTCTTATTTTGTTCAAAGTTTTTGCATCGCTGTATTCATAAAAATTATTTTCTCCAAAAGTTAAATCTCCGTTAATCCGAATTATTTGTGGGGTAGATGAAAGTTGCCCGAAAGAGACATATTCTGTTTTGTAATCCGTGATTATTGAAGGCCCTGTTGTTTCTATGAAGCAATATCCCGAACTGCCCAAACTTTTTTCGACAGGACATTTTATTCCCATTGCCTCGTGATTTTCTGCAGCATAATAAAAAAAGGCATTTTCATATCCTAATTCTCTTAACAAAAAAGAAAGCAGTTCGGATTTTTCCCCGCATACTCCCATTGAATCATAAAGAACTTCATACGGATATCTGTAATATTCAATGTCTATGCTCCCGATTCTTAATGTTTTATTTGTGCCCCCAAAAGGAATGTTTTGGACAATGCTTATTGCAATTCTTGCCTGGTCATCCCTGGTCTTTGCCGAATTTTCTATTGCAATGACAAGAGGCAGCAGCGATTCCCTCTGATATGTTTCATCAAGACTTTTCAGTTTAAAATCAAAAAGAGTTGCTTCTTTTCCGTCGACAGTTTCAATGTATCTCGGAATTTCAGAAAGATAATCGCTGAGATTTTTATAGACAGTAAAGTTTATTTCTCCTTTTTTTCCGTTCAGTACATAATTTAATTTTATTGTTTTTGGTTCATTCTGATATTCTGCAATGCATTTATTGTTGTTTATTCTTGACAAATTACTGCATCCGCAAAAAGAAGCATTTTCAATTAAAATTCCTGCAGAACAAAAATAAGGTTTTATCTCAGAGCATTCATTGTAAGAAGTTCCGTCATTGCATATAGGCTCATTTTTCAGAAATAAAAAATAAATAATTGAAACGGTTAAAACAAGAAAAATTATTCCGACAAAAAACCACCTCTTGATTTTCATGCTATTCTAGATAAATTGCAGGTTTTCCTAATTTAGCTTTTTTGGATTTATTTTCAGGATCATATTTGTCCTTGTCATTTACAGAATAAATGCTGACATCAAGATTTGTTTTCTTTCTGATTGTCTCTGTTGCATCTTCATAAATTTCTTTTTCTTTGGGAATTACATAGATAGAAACCTTATTTTTCTCACCGACGATTTTCAGAACATTGTTAATGTCGCCAATAAGGCTTTCAACTGCTTTTTCCTGCTCTTCAAGTTTTTCATTTATTTTTTTCTCGTCAGCAACAGGCCATTTTTCAAGAGAGATAAATGATTTATTTCCGAGCTTTTCCCAAAGTTCTTCAGCAATATGTGGGCAAAAAGGAGTAATAATTTTTATAATTTTTTCAGTATCTTTTTTTGAGATTTCTTTTTCTTCAGATAGTGAATCAGTCAACTGCCTTATTTTTATTATTGCAAGATTGTATTGCATTCCTTCAATATCATTTGTAATTTCTTTGATTGCCTTGTTAATTTTGCTTTCAGCTTTTTCAGAAGATTTTCCTTTTTTAATCTCCAAGACAAAATTGATAAATTTATTTACAAACTTATGCATGCTCTCAATTCCTGTCGAGCTCCAGGAAGAATCTCTGTCAGGAGAAGAGACTGAAACCAAAAACATTCTTAGAGTGTCGGCACTGTATTTCTTTGAAACATCTAAAGGGTCAATTACATTTCCCCTTGATTTTGACATCACAAATCCGTCTTCGCCGTGAATCATTCCCTGATTAAACAAATTTTGCGTCGGTTCATCCAAATCAGTTAATCCTAAATCTCTCAAAAATTTTGTGTAAAATCTGAAATAGATAAGATGCATGCAGGCATGTTCTGCTCCTCCAATGTATAAATCAATAGGCATCCAGTATTTTGTTTTTTTCTTTTCAAATATCTCTTTTGAGTTCTTAGCATCGCAATATCTAAAAAAATACCACGAAGAATTTACAAAAGTATCCATTGTATCTGTTTCTCTTTTTGCATTGCCCTTACATTTTGGGCATTTGACATTAACAAATTCCTTATTGTCAATAAGAGGATTTTTTTCGCTTTTGAATTTTATGTTATCAGGAAGTTTTACAGGCAGATCTTTTTCAGGAACAGGAACAATCCCGCACTTGTCACAATAAATTATTGGAATAGGCGTTCCCCAAAATCTCTGTCTTGAAATAAGCCAGTCTCTTAATTTGTAATTAATAACCTTCTTCCCTAACTTTTTTTCTTTAAGATAAATTGCAATATGTTCTTTTGCTTCTTCATTATGCAATCCGTCAAATCCTTCAGAATTAACTAACTTTCCGCTGCCTGTATAAGCCTCTGTCATTCTTTCAGGAGATAAATGCTCTTCAGGCTGTATGACAATTTTCACAGGGATTTCATATTTTTCAGCAAACTCAAAATCTCTTTGGTCATGTGCAGGCACAGCCATTACCATTCCTGCTCCATAATCAGCGACGACAAAATTGCCTGCCCAGACAGGAACTTTTTCTTTTGTAATAGGATTGATTGCATAACTTCCTGTGAAAACTCCTGCCTTCTCCAAATCAGCTAATTCTTTTTCAGATGTTGATTTAAGTTTCTTCAAAAATTTCTCAACTTCTTTTTTTTGCTCGTTTGTAACAAGTTCCATCAATCTCGGATGCTGTGCAGAAATTACCATGAATGTAACTCCAAAAATAGTATCCGGCCTAGTCGTGAAAATCGGCCATTTCTCTCCATTTATTTCAAACTGAATTTCTGTCCCGTGAGATTTTCCAATCCAGTTTTTTTGCATTGCTTTTATTCTGTCGGGCCAGTTTTCAAGAGTATCAATTTTTTCATAAAGCTCATCGGCATAGTCTGTTATTTTAAAAAACCATTGCTCCAATTGTTTTATTTCTACATTTATATCTTCGTGTCTCCAGCAGGCTCCATTTTTAACTTGTTCATTTGCAAGGACAGTTCCGCACATTCTGCACCAATTAACAGAAGACTTTTTCTTGTAAGCAAGCCCTTTCTCGAACATCTTCAAAAAAATCCACTGGTCCCATTTGTAATAATCTGGTTTATGGGTTTCAACCATCCTTCTCCAGTCATAAGTTATTCCCAACGCTTTTTGTTGAGTTATATAATTTGCAATTGCTTCTTCTGTAAAAATTTTAGGATGTGACTTTGCTTTGATTGCAGCATTTTCAGCAGGCAACCCGAAAGAATCAAAACCCATAGGGTGAAGAACATTAAATCCCTGCATGATTTTCATTCTGGCAATAATGTCCCCAATAGTATAATTGAAGGCGTGTCCAATATGCAAACCGCTTCCTGAAGGATAAGGGTACATTTCAAGAACATAAAACTTTTTCTTTTTTGGATTTTCTTTAACTTCAAAGATTTTCCCGTCTTCCCATTTCTTCTGCCATTTCTTTTCTATTTTAGAAAAATCTATTTCCATTGTATTTGATTGTTTTAATTGTTTAAATTATTTTGGATGTGAAATATTTTGTTCTTCTTTCGCGTTCTGTTCTGTATGTCTCAATAGTTTCGGAGATTTCTTCAGACATTTCAAAATTGAATTCATCCTGTTTCAAAAGTTCATCAAGTCCGTGAAGTGTCTTTTTCTCTCCTTCAGCATACCACCCGTTTCCATTTTTGGGTTTTAGAACTTCATACTTTCCGAAGACACAGTTGTAAACAATTTTTCTTCTTTGTTTTTCCATATTTTTGTTTCATTTATTTAGAGAGTTCTCTGATATCATAAATTCTGTCTCAAGTAAAAAACTTGAGAATTATAGTAAGACTAAGAGAACTGCAACTGGTAAAACTAAATTCAGTATCTGGCTAGGTTTATCAGTCATAAAATTTTTATGCAAAGCATATTTTTAAATATTGCTTTGCCGTATTTCAACAATGGAAAAGATAAATGCATATGTAATTGGAGAGATAATTTCAAGTGCAGATTCAGACGCATTCTCTCTTTATGAAAAAAGTCATTTCGGAGAGCCGAAAGATGACAAAATCCAATATTCCTTAGTCGAAGCATTATTCCTGCTTGAAAAAGGGAAAATAGAAATTTTCTCAAAAAACAAAAAGATATCAAAAAGAGAATTTATGGAAAAATGCAGGAAGATTGACAAAAAAATCCAGATAAAATATCTTGTGTTCAAGGATTTAAGAGAAAGAGGATATGTTGTTAAAACAGCATTAAAATTCGGGGCAGATTTCAGGGTTTATACAAAAGGAGCAAGACCAGGAGTAGCTCATGCAAAATGGATTGTCTTCGCTGAACACGAATCAAAAAGATTTACTTGGCACGAATTCTCAGCCAAAAACCGTGTCGCTCACAGCACAAAAAAGAACTTGCTTCTTGCAATTGCCGATGAAGAAGGAGACATCAGTTATTACGAAGTAAGCTGGATTAAACCTTGATGTTTCTAGCATAAAAATCTTTATAACTTTCTTTTGTCCTCTTTAATAATGGTTCAGGACGCGCTCCAAGTAAAAGAGAAGATAATGCATTTTATCAGGTTAAGAGGCCCTAGTTTACCTGTTCATATATCAAAAGAAACAGGATTGAGCATTCTTTTTGCATCGGCATTTCTATCTGATTTATATAGCGAAAAAATGATAGGCATAAGCAATCTGAAAGTCGGCAGTTCTCCGCTTTATTTTATTCCAGGACAAGAGCCCCAGCTTGAAAATTTTTCAAAGTATCTCAAAAGCAAAGAGAAAGAGGCATTTCTTTTTTTGAAAGAAAAAAAATTTTTGAAAGATTCTGAACTTCAGCCCGCAATAAGAGTTGCACTAAGAGAAATAAAAGATTTTGCAATTCCTTTCAGAAAAGATGAAGATATTTACTGGAGATATTTTACCATTCCAGAAGAAGATTTTAATCCAAAAGAGAACAGCCGTGAGCAGTATTTTAAAGGGAAGCTTACAAAAGAAACCGATAAGGTGTCTTTTGAGGAACAAAAACCAAAGATTGAAGAAAAAATGGAGATTGTTGAAATTAAACAGGAAACAGAAATACCTGTTGAGCAAATTTCAGAAAGAAAAGAAGTTGTAATCATAGAAGAAAAAAAGATAGAAAATATTTTTGATGTTCCAAAAAAACAAGATGAATCTGTTTCTGTTCACGAAGAGTCAGAACAAGTTTCAAAAAAAGAAAAACCAAAACCAAAAAAGAAAAAACAGAACAATAACAAAAAAGATGAAAACTTTTTTAATAAAATAAAAGAATTTTTGGAAAAGAAGAATATTGAAATTTTGGATATAAAAGATTTCAGAAACAATGAAGCAGTTTTGAAAATAAAAAAAGACAGGAAAGAAGAATTGCTTTTTGTGTTCAATCAAAAAAAGATTACAGAAAAAGAAATTTTAAAATCACATAAAAAAGCTTTAGAAGAAAATCTGAAATACAGCATTCTTTTTATGGCTGAGACGCCAAAGAAATTAAGTGACTTGATTGAAGCCGTTAGAAATCTTTCTGAAATTGACAGGATTGAGTGACAAAATAGCAGAGAAACCTTTAAATAGCAAAAAACAAGAAAAATAATATGGGTAAGATAAAATCAAGATTAGTAAGAAGATTTACGAAGAAAGTAACTGGAGAAGGAGTCAAATTTAATAAGGATTTTAATAAAAATAAAGAAATTTTGAAGGGGATTATGCCGAGTAAGAAGCTGAGAAATCAGGCAGCAGGATTGTTCACTCGAATCGAAAAAATGAAAATTTAGTTCTATAAGAAGACTTTTAAAATATCTTTTTCTTTGCATTATAAACAGGCTCTGTAGCTCAGCGGTAGAGCGCGGCTCTCATAAGGCCGAGGTCGGGAGGTCAGCACTCTCCAGAGCCATTCCGCGATCGAGGCCGTAGGCAGAGGTCGCGAGAGTTTTCACGAGTGCCAGTAATTTTTATAGCTACGAGTGGGGAGTTGGGTAGAGAGTTTTCACGAGTGCGAGATAAATTTTAATTGCAACGAGTGGGGGCTCGAGTAAGAGGTCAGCACTCTCCAGAGCCATTTTCGAAGAATGAGAAAATGCTCGCCCGCAACGAAGAGAGGACACAGAGCCATACGAAGTATGGCGATGCAGGCAAAATTTTTCCTAAATTTTAGCCCAGAGTCATTAAAGGATATTTATCTCATCATCTTTTTTCTAGGTAAAATATGTATATGAAAGTGTTTTACAATGCTGTTCGGTAATTCAAGAATAGTTGCCAAATGTTTTTTCGAAATAACTAAAGCATGTCCTTTTATTTCTTGATTGATGTCAGGAATTGAAAAAAAATTTTCATTCTCATAAATCTTTTTACAGGAATTTCCTCCGCGGACATTTTGCAAAAAATACAGTCTTTTTCAGGCATAATAAAAATAATGAGAAATAGTTTAAAAAATTAATTAAAAAATAAAAAGTAAATAGAAGATGACATTACCGAAGATAAAATTATCTTTTTCTTTTTTTGGTTGTTGTCTTCTTCTTGGTTGTTCTTCTTTTCTTGTTCGGCATAGCTGCTTTTCTAGCTTTGTGGGTCATTCCTTTCCACTTTTTTCTGGCTTTCACCAAATTTTTTCTAGCCGCAGTCTTCTGCTTAGCAGTTGTTCTTGCTCTTGTTACCATTTGTCACCTCTATTTTAATTATTCATATTAAGATTTTCTTGTTTATAAATTTTTGCTTAAAAATTAAAAAAATCGTTGGTGATTTATCGTCGGAAAAAATGTTTTTATTTTTAATTTATTGACTTCCCAGCACTTTCAAATTCAATTTCTCCGTTGATTAATTCATCCATAATCTTTTTTAGCTCAGAGATTTTCACTCGGATTTGTTTTTTTGTGTCCCTGTCCCTGATTGTAACATCTTTATTTGTCAGGGATTTATCGTCGACAGTTATGCAGTAAGGCGTTCCTATTTCATCATTTCTTGCATATCTTCTCCCAATACTCCCCGATTCATCATAAACAACATGAAAATTTTTTTTCAAGTCATTCAAAACATCAAGACAAATTTTTTCAAAATCATTTCGCTTTACAATTGGAAAAATTGCTGCTTTTATCGGAGATAAAAATGCAGGAATTTTCAAAACAATATTTTGTCTTTCAGAGTCATATGTGTACGCTTTTGTCAGTATAGCAAGAAAAATTCTTTCAATTCCAAAAGTGGGTTCAATAACTCTCGGAATTACTTTTTTCTTGTATTTCTCGTCGAAGATTTCCATATTTTGCTTGCTTTCTTTCTGGTGCTGTGTCAAATCGTATTGCCCTCTGTTCGCGTTTCCTGCAACTTCTTTTGAACCAAAAGGATACTCATAATCAATGTCAAAAGTTGCAGAACTGTAATGGCTTAATTCTTCTTTTGTATGCTCCCTTATTTTTATTTCATTAAGTCCTAATTTTTTAAACCAAATAATTTGTTCTGCAAGCCAGTAAGCATGCCATTCGTCAAGCTTTCCTTTTTTCAGTAAATCTTTTATTGCTGTTTTTTTTAGTGTGTCTTTTCCTGATTTTTGTGTTTCCTCATCAAGAAAATTAAATTCTGTGCTAAGATGTTTATCGTCAAGCAATTCACATTTTTTCTCTTCAGGATTTATGAAAAATTCAAATTCTCCAATGTGAAATTCTCTGCTTCTGAACAAAAAATCTCTTGGTGCAATTTCATTTCTGAAACATCTTCCGATTTGTGCAATTCCAAAAGGCAGTTGCATTCTTGATGTTTGCTGGATTAGTTTGAAATCCATAAACATTCCCTGCGCAGTTTCTCCTCGAAGATAAGCATCAACAGTATCAATTGCTCCGACTTTTGTCTTGAACATTAAATTGAATTCTCCTTTGACTTCATAATCACCAGCGCATTTCTCACACTTTACTTTTCCAACTTCGCTCTTGTCAATTTTTGTTGATAATTTGCATCTTGGGCAATAAACAGCGACGTCGCTGAAATTTGCAACATGCCCGCTCGCAATCCACGCTCGCGGATGACTTATCACGCTTGCTTCCATCCCGACGACATTTTCCTTTTCGTGAACAAAAAATTTCCACCATTCTTTTTTTAGGTTATTCACTAACTCAACTCCAAGAGGACCAAAATCCCAAAATCCTGCAAACCCGCCGTAAATGTCAGAGCTTCGGAAAATAAATCCCTTGCTTTTGCAGAAATTTGCTATCTCTTCAATTGTTATTTTATTAATTGAACCTTGTTTGCCATCAATGGATATTTCACGATGCGTATGCGCAATAGCTTTTTTCGTTTCAGTTTTTGACTCTTTCTTGTTTTCATTTTCTGATGGTTTGTTCATTGTTCTCATGATTTCCTTTGCTTTTTTTTCGGCTTCTTTTTTAGTTTTTCCAAGATAAGCAAGACTTTTTGTTTTAACTTTCCCGTCGATTCTTTTGTTTTCGTTAAGATAATAATAATCTTTTCCGCTTATATTTTTCTTGACAATAAAAGCCATAAAAAATTATTAGGCACTACACTTTTTAAATATTTTGAATAAAGAGAACAAAAAGAGTTTTAAAAGAGAAATGTATATATTTTACAGAGGGGATGATGAAAAAAATCTTTTTAATTGCAATATGCATTCTTTTTGTTAATTTTATTTATGCCGTCCCCGTAAATGATTCAATTCATGTTAATGTGCAGGCAGTAGATACAAACGGAGATATTGTTACAGGGGATTTCAAATTTGAATTTAATATTTCAATTGCTGATGATTGCAATAATCCAATATATACAAATTATTCCACTCAAACAACAGATGCGCAAGGGATAATTTCTTATTATTTAGAAAATACAAATCTGAATTATTCAGAACAATATTGGCTTTGTGTTTATAGAACAGGAATATTACAATCAAATGAAAAAATTGCGAGAGTCCCTTATGCTTTCAGAGCAAGAAATATAACGATAAGCGGAATTGAAGCAGACTCCAATCTAAACATAATAAATTATAATATGACAACAGTAGGCACAGGATTTTTTTCTTGGTTGGGGGATTTAGTCACAAGAATCACAACTTTATTCGTTCAAGATATTGATTTTAATGGGAAAATAAATGGAAGCGGAGCAATTAATACAACAAATAATATAACAGCGGATACTTTTTTTGGAAATTGGAATAGCAGCAAGTTATTTTTAAAGAATACAACAAAAAATATTCAGGAATTGTATAATGCAACAGCGTCGATGATTGCAAACTTATCGATAAGCCAAAGCGGAGTGGGAGGAATGAATTATGCAAATTTGGCATTTACAAATCAGTCAAATAATTTTGCAGGAACATGGACGAATTTGTCAAATGTTCTGAATGTAACAGGTTCAATATTTATTGAAGGTGATATAAATATTTCAAACTGGATTGCAAACATTTCAAGAAACTGGACTGCATTTGCAAACACATATACAGATGGAAGAATAACTGCAGTCAATGTAACTGCACAGCAAGGATTGACAATTAACACCACTGCAAATCTTGGAAATTTGTATAATGCAACAGCGTCGATGATTGCAAACTTGTCAATTTCACAATTAGTCAGTGGCGGAGGAGATTTTAGTTTTACTGATTTTCACAGTTCTTTTATTTTAAATTCATCAATAATAAACAACACAAAAAATATCCAAAATTTGTATAATGCAACAGCGTCGATGATTGCAAACTTGTCAATAACGAGAGGACAAAATATGACAACTTTGTCCTGTTCTAATATTACAGGTGCAGTTAGCAATTTGTGCACAATCACAAGCAGTGGCGGAGGAGTAAATTATTTTGATCAGCAGTTAAATACAACTGCAAATGTCAGCTTCAATAATCTTACTGTAAGCAAGAATTTAACCGCGAATACTGGTTTTTTTTCGCGATTAATACTCGGCATTATCGACATTTCAACTTGGGCAACTAACATCTCTCTTAATTATTCACAATTAACATTTACAAATTGGAATACAACTTGGGATAATAGATGGTTTTTCTCAATGATTAGTACAAATGTTACACTGGTAAATAATTCAGCATTGCATATCGGAGAACAGAACAGAACTAAAATATCCTGTAAAAATATTACTCAAGATGATGGAACAGACGCTGATTTTTGTACAGATGCGACAGGAGCAGGCGGCGACTCTAAAACAAATGCGTCAACAATAACTTGTTCAGGAACAGATAAAATTTCAGCCTATGATAATTCAACAGGAATATTTACTTGTACAGCAGATGAAACAGGAAGCGGTTCAAGTAGTGTCCCTCCTTGGAAAATATCTCAGGAATTTTTATCTTATAGCACGACACTTTCTTACGATCCATTTTTAGGAGCTGCAATTTCGTCAGGAACAGGTGTAGCAATTGCAGGAAATGCAAGCCATCCTGGAATTATTGCACTAAGAGATTCGACAACAGCAAATGGAGGATTTAGAGTAATGACAGATGTTGCTGCTTTTAGAATTGCTGGAAATGAATCAGCAAGGTTTATTTTTCAGCATGCTACGGCAAGAACCAACGTTAGATACAGAATGGGTTTTATGGATTCAATTACTGCTGCCGAACCAACTGATGGATGTTGGATTGATGTTAATACGACAGCAGCCAATACATTAAAAGGAATGTGCAAAAATAATGCGGGCCCGACATCAACAGGTTCAACTTACACAATTGCGAGTAATATATGGTATATAGGGGAAGTGGTTGTGAACAGCGAAGCAACATCAGTTGCTTTTTCACTGTACAATTATGCTAGCGGGGCCCAGCTTTGGACATCTTCTGTAACGTCAAATATTCCTACTGCTGGCGGTAGAGAAACCGGCTTTGGTGTGTTAGTTTCACAGAACACAACCGATGCAGCAGCGAATATTATGCAGATGGATTACATGGAACTAAAGATAAACAGAACTGAATTGACCAATTTGAGATGAAAAAAATTTTTTTTCTAGTTTTGGTTATTTTTTTATCATTAAATGTAAATGCATGGGTTTCAGTCAGCCCTGCATCTTCAATAACCCCCTCATCTGCAATTGAAGGAAATCTTTTCAAAAACCTTTCTGTTTCAGCCGAACTTCCAGTATTGAGCCTAATCAATCCAAAAAATCAAACATATATAAGAAATCAATCAATTCCGATTAGTTATACAGCAAGCAATGAAGAAAGTGTTTGGTATAGCCTTGATTCTGGCGAAAATATAACATTGACACATTCAACATCTTTTAGCACGTCTCAAGGAAGTCATATTTTATTTTTGTATGCAAGCAATTCAAATGGAGAGATATTAAAAAATGTCACTTTTTTTGTTGATTCTTCAAAATTTTCTGTAAACAAAAATAAATATGAGGGGGAGAAAAAAGGAGAAACAACTAATTTTTCCAATTATTCTTATGAAGAACTGCAAAATTTTAGTGATATAATTTTAGAGAATACAGATTTTGGAAAAATAAAATTTAATGAAAATATAAATCTGACAGACGATGAAGATTTCTCTGATGGTGAGATTGATATTAATTCTTATATTAACATCTCATCGAATAGAATCGCAATAAATTCAACAGCTCTCCCAAATTTTAACAAAACAGCTACGCTGTCTCTTTATGATTTAACTTTTTCAGATCCGAGAATTTTACGAGAAGGGAATATTTGCCCTTCAACAATTTGCACATTAGAGTCTTATGCAGGAGGAATCTTAAAATTTAATGTTACATCTTTTTCAGTTTATTCCGCAGAAGAAACTCCTGTTGTTGTCCCTCCTATAATACCGGCAGGTGGAAGTTCCAGCGGCGGTTCTGGAGGAGACGGTGCTGTTATAAAAAAAATTAAAAGTTTTAGTTTAGATTCTAGTGAAATAAGTATATCTCTCACTCCCGGAAGTATAACAACAAAAAAGATTACAATAACAAATATTTTAGATGAAAAAATAAGCATATCATTAACTGAGGAAAATCTTGACGGTATTATTCTGTTAGATGAAACGCAGATTGAATTAGAGGCTGGAGAAACAAGAGACATTTCTTTTGACGTAATAATAAGGGAAGAAGTTGTTCCAGATTTATATGTTGGGAAGTTGATTATAAAAAATGGTATGACAACAGAGGAAGTTTTAGTAATGATAGAAGTTGAATATAAAGACGCCCTTTTTGATTTGAGAGTAAATATTCCCGAAGAATATTCTAATGTTTTGCCAGGAAAGGAAATTCTTGCCGAAATAGAGTTATTCAACCTTGGACTCCTCAAAAGAGCAGATGTAGAAATAGAATATGTAATAGAAGATGATGAAGGGAATAAAGTATTAACAGAAAAAGAAACAATTGCTGTGGAAACGAAAGTTGGTTTTTTAAAAAGGATTAAAGTTCCTGAAAATGTAAACAGCGGGAAATATATTCTTTATGTCAAAGTTAAATATAATGAAAGATTTGCAAGTGCAACGGCAACATTCAATGTTATAAAACAGAATACCAACATGTTTGTAGTGCTGGGGATAGCTGTGTTATTAGGAGTTATAATTTATATTTATCAAAGGAAAAGACAGAAAAAAAATACTAAAAAAAGAAAAAGAAAAAAAGCCCATAAAAAACAAGTCAAATTGCCCAAAAAGAAAATATCTGCGAGAATCACAATTCCAAGAGCAAAGATTACCAAGAAAAAAGAAATTCAAGAAAAGGTAAAAGATAAATACCTGGATTTAACAGGAGCAAAACCTAGATTCACAAAGTAGTATTATTCTGAAAATAGCCGAAACGATTTAAAAGCGAATGATTGGAAGCGCGGGACGGGACTCGAACCCGTGAAAATCTCCTCTCTGCTCGCAAGAGTAGAGCGAGGAATCTATGATTCCGACCTGCAGGGAGACGCAGTAGCCGCTGTGCCACCCGCGCATATAAAAATAAAGAAATTCAAAACTTTTAAAGTTAATTATAATTGGCACAGGTGTAGTAGAGGATATAAAATTGTTTATTCGGGACTATACAGAAAATTAGTCTACAGCAACTCTGTAAATATCTGAATGAAATAGCGATTTAGTATACAGAGATTCGCCATTTATAACCTTGCATTTTGCTAATGAAGAAAGTATTTCCTGAGGAGAAGTAGAATTCATCTGCGATTGTCCGGCAATGCAGGTATCTTGTAAAATCAGACAGCCTGATTCAATTCTTTTGTATGTTCCTAAAACAGCTAGCAAATTCTGATTTATGCAGGAACCACTATCTCTCTTATATGACTTTTCGATAAAAAGAATTTTTTGATTTGCATTTTTGTCCAATTCTTCTTGTGTTATTTTTTCTATGTTCATAAATTTTCATTTAAAAAATAGTTTATAAATTTTTCTCTTTAGATTTTAAATCAAGAAGTCGGATATGAAGAATTTAAAGAAATACCTTTTGCTTCTTTTATTATTCCTTTGCTCCCTTCAGGAATTTCTTCTTTTTCTGCAAGTTTAAGATAATCAAGAACTTTCTTTCTCCGCAATAATAAAGGAAGCTTAGAGTTTACACACAGCCCTCCGATGCATCCCCCTTTGCAAAAGTTCACGTCGAGAAATCTTATTTTAGGATCCGGATTGTCAAGAAAAGCAGTTACTCTGTCGATTCCGTCAATTATGACTGCTTCATCATCTTCGAGAATATTCTTCAAATGAGCAGTTTTGTACAATCCTCCTGCAATCGGATAAATCTTTGTATAGTCATTGTAAAATTTGTCAAAAGTTCCTGAATTATTTTTTTTCGATTTATGCTTTTGAAAAAGAGTTTTGAGTTCCTTGTAATCAATAGCATAATCAACAAAATCAGATTTTTCAGATTCTACCTTTTTGAAATTGCAGGGAGAGATAAAAACAACTTTGTGCTCGGGATAAATCTTTCTGCAGATTTTAGCCATTGCAATCATCGGACTGTCAACAGGAATCAAATTTTTTTTATATTGAGGATATTTTGATTTGATTGTCTCAACAACTCCGGGACAGACGCTTGAGATAACAAGTTCTTTGGATTTTTCAAGAATTTTATGATATTCCCGATTTACAAGTTTGGCTCCAAAAGTAAGTTCAACAACCTTGTCAAATCCTAGATTGTGAAGCTGCGAAATTATTTGAGGGTAAGAAAAATCAACGACAAAACTAGGAGCAAGCATTGCTACATATTTCCCCTTCAAAGGAAAAGTCAGATTTTCAGCACTCTTTTTCATTTTATTAAACGCCCCGGACAGGATTTGAACCTGCGACCCTTAGCTTTCTTCTTTTCCTCGAAAGGAAGAATGGGAGATTTCCCATCTCACTTAGAAGGCTAATGCTCTATCCAGGCTGAGCTACCAGGGCATAATCAACATAAGAAAAAATTCTATTTAAAACCTTTCTATTAAACTTCAATCTCATCCAAATCTTTCACTAAGTGAGAATTCTTGAATATCTTTTTAGCAGAATCAAGAATCTTCTTGGGATTTTTGCTGTATCTTTGGCTTATGTGCGTAAGAATAAGTTTTTTAGAGTTTGACTTCTTTGCTATTTCGGCAGTTTGTTTTGAAGTAAGATGTTTGTATTCTTCTGCCCTGTCCTCCATCTCTGTTCCAAAAGTCGATTCACAGATTAGCAAATCAGAATTTTTTACAAAAGGAACTATTCTTTCATTAAAAGAAGTGTCAAAAACAAACGAAACTTTTTTTCCGTCTTCTGTATATGTCAAATTTTTAGCAAGATACTTTTTCCCCTGATAAACAATATCTTTTCCATCTTTCAATTTTTTCAAAATCGGCCCCTGAATTTTTGTTTTTGCAAGTTTCTTTTTGTCAATTCTTAAATTTCCTTTTTTTACAAAATTGTAAGCATTGCAGGGAATGCCATGCCTCATTTTTTCTGCTTCAATATAAAAATCATCTGTCTCAAAAAATTTCCCGCTGACTTCTTCAACTTCTATTTTGAAATTTTTATGAAAAACAAAAGTTTTGAAAAGATTTCTCATAAATTCTTTTGTCCCCAGAGGCCCGTAAATGTAAAGAGTTTTATTGTATTCGCTGAAGCTCAACGTCTGAAGTATTCCTGGAATTCCCAGAACGTGATCTCCGTGCCAGTGAGTAATTAAAATTCGGGTTACTTTATTCGGATTTAATTTTGCTTTCCTGAATTGCCTCTGAGTTCCTTCTCCGCAGTCAACAAGTATATTTTCCTCTTTGTAGTTCAACAGAATAGAAGTATGATTTCTTTCTGCAGTAGGAATTGCATCTGAAGTTCCTAAAAAAGTTAGCTTAATCATAATTTAAATTAAGCAAAAAACGTTTATATAAGTTTTCAAAATATATTTTAGAATGCTTATTTTTTAGAAACACTTGATGCTGGAGAAATGCAGATTATTGTGTCTCCTCTTAAGAATGTAAGTCCGAGATTTCTTTTTACTTCTCCATTTTGCATTTCCTTTATGTTGTCTAAAACTAAGTTTATGTGAATGTCAAAAGCTAAAAGAGTTCCTGCAAATTGTTTATCGCCTTTCAGGTAAACCAAAACTTCTTTTCCTTTTGCGTTATTCAGCAAATCCAAAGGTCTTTCAATTCCGCTAACCATAAAATAATTCATTGAAGTTCATTTATAAAAGTTTCGTCAATTTAGTATATAGATAAATAGTCAAAAGAAAGGAAAAGTATTTAAACAAAAAATCAAAAACTTTTATATGAAACTTGGAAGAAAAATATCTGGCGGAAAATACATACGCCCAAGAAAGAAAAAGGCAAGAGAAATAGCAGGACAAAGAAGAACTGTCAAGCTCGGAGCTGAAAAAATAAAAAGCAAAAGAATAAGAGGCGGAAACGAGAAAATATTTTTGCTAGGAGCGAAATTCGTAAACATTTTTGACAAAGGAAAAAGCAAAAAATTAGAGATAAAAAATGTTTCAGAGACACCTTCAAACAGATTCCTTGCAAGACAAAATATTATTACAAAAGGAACAATTGTTGAGACAGAACTCGGCAAGGTCAGAATCACAAACAGGCCTTCTCAGGAAGGAGTGATGAATGGAATTCTTATTTCAAAGTAGTTTATTAAATTTTTACAGCAAACTCAGGCGTGACCCAAATTTAAAGGAAAGTTTGATAAAGAAAACGATTAGTTGTCTTTATTTTACCATTTTGGAATAACTAACAAACGAGAAAGGTTTAAATAGGGAAAAGCTTTATAAATCTTACCCGTAAATCTGTTAAAATGAGTTTTATAAAAAAATGCCCGGAATGTGGAAGCATAAACCTTACTTATGATTCTCATCTTGGTGAAATAATATGCAATGATTGTGGACTTGTCGTCGAGGAAAAAATGGCAGACACAGGAATTGATTTGCAGGGAAAATTCGACAAAGACGAAAAGAAAGGAAGGGGCGGAGCTCCAATAAGTATGCAAAAATTTGACAAAGGTTTGACAACAAATGTCGGAGAGATTTCTGATATATACAAATTAGAGCCTGGGCAGACAAGAAAGTTCCTCAGATTAAAAAAATGGCAGGAAAGAGTTTCAACATCTATTGAAAGAAATTTAAGACTGGCAATGGCTGAACTTAGAGTTATTGCATCTTATTTGAATCTTCCAAATGTCGTCAGAGATGAAGCATCAAGAATTTACAATTATGTTTTGCAGCGAGGATTAGTAAGAGGAAGAAGCATGGAGTCAGTAATTGCTGCCTGTTTGTATGCTGCGTGCAGAAGTTATAACATCCCAAGAACTCTTGACGAAATGACAACTGCTTCTGATGTCGAAAGAAAAGAGATTGGAAGAACTTATAGATTCATTATAAGAAAGTTGGGAATTAAGGTAAAACAAAGTTCCCCAAAAGATTACATTTCAAGATTTTCATCTGTATTAAAATTGTCTCCAAAAACTCAGAATGATGCTTTGACAGTTTTGAAGAATGCAGAAAAAGTTGAACTGACTTCGGGAAGAGGCCCGGCAGGAATTGCAGCTGCTGCTCTTTACGTCGCTGCTTTGATGAATGACGAGAAAAAAACGCAAAGAGAAGTTGCAGATATTGCAGGAATAACAGAAGTTACAATAAGAAATCGTTACAAAGAATTAATTGAAAAATTAAAACTTGAAGATAAGATAAAAGAGAAAGAACAAAGAAGCTGAATGAACCCTATATTTAAAAAAAATTTCGGACAGGAAAAAAAAGAGCTTGATATCCCGAAAATATTTCTCTATGTTTTTGAAGGCATTGTCTTGATTATAGCGCTGTTTTATGTTTACGAATCATTGCAGGGAAATAAGCAAACCGGAATATACAGCGAACATGTTCAGAAAGATACAATAAGAGCATTGATGGTTGGACTGGAACTGCAAAGCATTCACGAAGTTCCTTTTTCAGATGTCACGCCAAAAATCCAATTATACATCGCTGAAAATGTGTATTTTGTAAATTCTTACAATATAGAAATCGTTAAAGGAGATGTTATAATCAACGACGGAGAAACTGCAGTAAAAGATATAATCATAAGAACTTCAAAAGAAGAAGTTATGAAAATGATTGAAGATAACAGTTATGCAAAAGAGTCTTATTTGTCAGGGCGAACAGTTATAGAAAAAATAGCAGAAGATTTTGTATTATTCTCAAAAGGCTATCCGGATTTTGCAAAATGGGCTGAAGAATAATTCTAAAACTTTTTATATTAATGATTTTTGATAAATACATATGCGGAGTTGCCGGAGTGGTCAAACGGGGCAGCCTTAGGAGCTGTCGGCTTAGTGCCTACATAGGTTCAAATCCTATACTCCGCATTATTTTTGATTTGAATATAGTTTTTAGAATTAATGTGCAAAACCAGAAACTCCTGAAGCACTTTGTTTTTCCAATAATTTTGTTTTAAGCCAGTTCATATCTTTTCCAAAGCCTAAAATTCCCCCTGTCAAATCCTGGCATTCCTGTTTTGTAAGAATTCCGTCGAATACAATTTCATCAGAGAAAATCTTATTCTTATTATAATCTCCTGTTGGCGCTCCTGCAGAAATAAATCTCTCAAGAGCAGAAGAAAGTGTCCATCGTGTTCTTGCCTTCACCACCGTATTCTTCTCAGTGTCAGTTAAATCTCCAACATATCTGTAAGCTCGGTAAACATATTTGTAAATGAATAAATTAAAGTCTATTTTTGTGACAAAACTGCTTTTAACTTCCTGGACTTTTCCGTCGACACTTGTGTAATAAGTAATCTCTTTTTTATCAGAACGGTATTCAGAAAAGATTCCAACAGAATCCAAATCGCATCCTTTTCCTAATAAAATTACATCACCTTTCTGGAGATTGTTAATGTCAACTTCGACAAAATTTTTGTCAGCACTTAAGATTGAAGTCAATTCATTAATCGTCGGGAAAGATTTGCTTACTGCCTTCGCATTGGATAATGACTGAGTCACAAATGAAAGAGAAGTTCCTGAAGTTCCTGCAAATTTAGTTGATTCTAAAAATATTTTGTAGCTTATAGGATAAGTTGGATTGATTATTTCAGAAATTCTGGATGCGTCTGCAGAGTCCGAATCAGTTGTAATAGTATCGACGCCTTTTTTATCTCCTGGAACTGACTGTCCTGCTATATATGGTACCTGGAACAAGTATACAGGGTGAGCATCATCTTTCAAATCCACCTCGTAATATCTGTAAATTGCGCAGAAAGGTGTTGGATTTTTATCTTTGTTGTAATATCTATTTTCATCTGTGCAAATCTTTCCATTTTTATCCTGCTCCCCCATTTTTATTCCCCAGCTATTTCCGGGTGAAGCTCCATTCCAGTCAAATAATACTGCAATCCTGTTTTTTTCATCAGCCCATCGAATAAAAATTGCTGCGTGATCATAGTCATATGCAAGAGATTGATAATTATTGTAGGAAGGCCATGTTGCACTCCATACATAAAGTATGAAATCTCCAGGCTGAAGAGAGTTCAATTTTTGTTCTTCAGTAACGCCCTTGCATCTTTCATTGGTAATCCAGGTGGCGTGAGTTTTGTCTGGTCTTTTGTCAACATCAAGAGTTATTGTTCGCGTTTCTGCTGATGATTTGGCAGCATTATACGCCTGTAAATTTGTTATACCATTTCTTGTAAGAGTATTTTCCATCGCTGCGCTTGTTTTAATTGCAAATTTGTCTGAATAAGGATTTGAATAAACACAGGAATAACTAACTCCTGCAGTTTCATAAACTGAATATGCAGCAGAAAGACAATTTTTATTTATCGGAACCGCGCCTAATCCAGTTCCTGTTTTTAGGTTTCTTCCGGGAACAATTGTGCCGTCTAAATCTGCAGCAGCAGCAAGAACTCTATCCCGTGCGTCAAGGTTAAGATATTTTTCTTTTACTCCTTCTGTTTCTTTAACACCTGTAATTGTTTGATCTGGTTTTGGTTGTTCTTTTAAAACAACAGCCAGCAATTCAGCATATGCATTTCCTCTCAAGAAAATCAACTGAACTTTTTCTGTGCTCCAAAATACATTTCCAAAGATGTTGCTGATTAAATTCAGTTTCTTTGAGTTGTCTTTTTCTTTTTCTATTTCCTGAATTGCCGAAGAGAAATCCTTTTCACTCAAGTAATTTCCCTCATTAAGCAATACTTCCATATAATTTTGTGTAACTTCATCCAACGCATCTCCTTCAATCGTTGTTCCCTTTATTACATCTTTGACACTCTCAGTATCAAGCCAGCATTTTATTTTTTCATTATCACAATATCCAACAGCAACCCATCTTGGCCCTTCAACTACTCCAGGATCCTTTGTGAGATTTTCAATTATTTTTTTATCTTCTTCTATGGTTGTTGGAGGAACTTCTTCAATTGTTGTTTCTGTTGGCGTAGGGGTTTTGTCTTCCTCGTCGATAAATCCAACTTTTCCTGTTATTACTCCGCCAGTTACAGGAGTAGTAGTATAAACATTAATGTCAGTTCCCAGTCCAGGATTTTCTGTTGCACATATTCTCGTTATTCCTCTGTCATAAATCGCAGGATTAATTGCTCCTTCAACACCAGCCTGAGCATTGGGAGTAAGTAAATTGTAAATGCTCGCACTTCCTGAGATGCATTCAGACTCTGTTGTTATGTCTGTCGTAGTAGCCTGTTCTGCAAGATAAGTATCCTTGACGTAATTAATTGCAAAGTCAGTTGAAACTTCCTTAAACCCACATACTTCCTGCCCGTTTACATTTATGCACATTTGATTATATCCTGAAACTGCTGTCAAGTCAGGAGTGTCAGTTGCATAACCTCCGACAGCGACGTATCCAGAAGCAATTATCAAATTCTGCGATGCATCCTGATAGTATGAAGTTTCAGGGCTTCCTTTCAGATAAACTTGGTAGTAAGCGCCAGAATCTTTTCCTGCAAATATATGATAAAATACTTTATAATGCGAAGTTGGAGGAACTGTTGCAGTTGTCAACGGAATCTCATCAAATCTTCCTGTGAACTGAACAGGAGAAGCTGGTGTAGTTATTTTATTTACAAAATCAGCGCCTGTTGGAACAACTGCAGAAACATATGATTTGCACACTTCACTCTGTATTGTCTCTGTTGTTCTCGTCAGGAATGCATTCTTTGCATTAACACCGTAATAATTTGTGAAATAACTTATTGACTGTTCAGCAAGGCTCCATGAACTTTCTACTCCTGCATATTCTCCACCGCCTCTTACATTTTGCCCAAGAAGAGATTCAACAACTTTTGGAATCACTATGTCGGCGAATGGAAGTGCTTGTCTCCAGAAGAAATCACAAACATAAATGCTGTAAATCTCGTCGCAGATACCTACAACTTTTCCTGTGTCCAAGCTTTCCTGAAGACAATCTTTGTAAGAATTAAGAATTGACAAAAATCCATCTAGGCCTGCTTTTACTCCTGTAAGGCATACAGGGAAAATAATTCCCTCCTGCATGTTAGGCAAACACAAAACAAGGCTTCCTATCACTCCTGATTGCACAACATCTTTGACAGGATATGCCCCGCCCAAATCACATCTGCTCGAAGGACAAATTACAGGGTCACACAAGTTGAATAATAAAAGACATTCTTTAGGAGACATAAAATCCTGACATTGGAATTGAGGAATATCTGCTGCAGGACTTCCAACTTCAACAACTTCTCCAAGAATGTTAACTTTTCCCGACAATCCTGCTCTGTATAATCTTGATGCCTGAGAAATTGCCTGAACACCTTTGTCTATCAAAGTTTTTGCTTCTCTCTCGTCAAGTCCTGGGAATTGGCTGTAAGGCATTCCTGTTCCTAGATTAATCATTTCGCAGGTATCATCGCCAATTGTCTGAAATTCTTCCAATCCGTTTTCTCCGACGTTACATAAATAAAAACTATTAGGACGCGCAGAAGAGTCAAATGGCTGAATATTTCCTCCAGTAGGAAGAGTTTGTTTCGTCGCTGCATACCATCCGTTTTTCAAATCAAAAGGAACCATTGCAGGAAGTCCTTTGTAAGGTTCAGTCTCATAATATCTTAACTGTGCATTCTTGTACTGATTCTGATAACTGCCTGCGTCATATCTCTGGAAATAAATTCTTGTAAATTCTGGAGGAGTATCTACAGGAACTCCAGTAGAAGTGTAAACTTTCTTTACAGGGAGCTGTTGTGTTCCTGCTGAATTGTCTAATGCAACAATGTACTGTTTTCCGTCGGAAGTTGAAACAACAGCAACAGGCGTTTCAGAAGTAATTCCTTCCCCTGAAATTCTGTTTCCAGTATTTCCATTTGTTAATCCCTCATATCGGAATTTTCTGACATTTTCTCCTGTTTCAACAAAAGTTATGTCATCAGATGCAATTCCGAAAGAATTTGCTAAATTCGTAATGACAACTTTATTTCCTGCATTTGTTTTAACATCTAGCAAATTAGAATAAATTCTTTGTCTTGCAATTGCTTTTAACTCATTGCTTGCAGTGTTTGATTTCAAGACATCGCAATATAATTCAATGTCTCTCAAATCTTCTTTGCTGAAATATTTATTATCTTCCCAGTTGATGTAAGAAATTGAATTCAAATCTGCAGAAGTTATTTCAGCTCCTTTCCCGCTTGGGTCTGTATAGCCTTGATTTCCAATGCATTCACTAACTTCAGGAATATATCTCTGCATGAATGCGCTTGTGTTTACAATGCTGTCAGTTAAAAATTCTGTTTTGGTAATCCCAGATTCCAATTGCTTAATTCTTGTGTTTTGCTGTTCAATAATTCTTGAAACTTCTTCAACATCTTTGTCAATTTTATCCGAATTTTCAAGGTAGCATTTATCTAATGACTCGTAAGTTTTTTGAGCAACTAAATCAGTGCATTTTTCTGTCCATCCGTCGCTGCCTCTCATTACAGTTTGTCTTGCAATTCCTGCTCCGCCAGTTCCTGTAAGGAAGTTCTTTGCAACTAAGGCAGTCCCCGCAGCAAGACATCCTGCCTGAAGTCCCTGAACGGTTGTTCCGAGAGTATTTGAAATCCCACTCCACTGATTTATTGTCTTGTTAAGATTTGTAATTATCTCTCTGGTTTTTTCAGGAGGAAGGCTTATTGCTCTTTTTTCAATTCCAATTTTGAAACTAAAGTTTGCTTCTGTTCCTGCATTATTTATGTTCGGAATTACAGAAACTTTTGCAGTTTTTTTAAGATTAATTCTTGTTAAGGTAAAAGAATATCCTCCTAAAAAAGATTTTGGAGTATCTTTCTCCAGTCTGATTATCCCTGTATTGAATTCTTTTGCTATGCTTTCAGTCAGCCCCTCAACGCTGAAACTCGTTCTTATCTCGGCAGAATCATCATCGGCAGAAACAAGCTGAAGATAATCTGCATTGTTTTCATTTGTATAAACAATTTTTCCTTTTGTCAAATCAAAATAATTTATTCCATCAGGGGTGCTCATCACAATTCTTACTCCGTAATCGTCAAAAGTAGGTTCAACAATTCCGTCAAAAGAAATTGTCTTAATTTCTCCATTGACTGTCACATAAACTTCCTGTATTTCTTCATTTGCATTTTTTATAGCGTCGGTGCAGTAACTTAAGTCCTTGTTTGAGTTAGGATATGCCTGCATAAATTCCTGGCACAAGTCATAAGAAGTTTTTCTTTGATTGGATCTCCACGCAAGTAATATTTCATTGTAAAAAGCTTCTTCGCCAAAAGTTGAAGTAGAATCTTTTGTGTAAGGTTCAGAAGTGTAACTGTTTCTTATTGTTTCGTAAGCTTCTTTTGCGTTTTCGTAATATTCTTTTGCAGTTCCTGTAAGTGCAAGGTCCTGTGCTCCGACGAAATTTTTAATTGCAACATTCTGTCCAAAAATAGTTCGTTCCCCATCTGCAAAACGCAAAGTAAACAATTCTTCTCCGGAATTAATAGATCTTCCAAAAGCAACAAGTAATCCTGCAAAACTTTTCAGCGCATCATTTGTTGAATCAATAATGCCTGAAGAACTAACTCCGCTGTAAGTTATGTCGGAGATTAAAGAATCTAAAGATGTAATTTCTTCTTCGCTGAGCTTGTCTGCTGTTGAAGGTTTGGAAACAAAAAAAGCAAACAGGGAATTAATGTCATTTTTGTTTCTTTCATTTCCTATATATGCAAGATAAACTCTTTTGCTTCCTTCGCTGTATAAGTAATCACCGACGCTGTATTCGTTTTCAGCTCCGTTAATGCTTAGAATTAATTTGGGGCTTATTATCAGGCTGAACTCACTTGTCTTCTCATCTTCGATGCATTTTATTCTCGCTTTCTGATTAATTCCTCGGGATTCCAAGCTTACAACTGTGCATTTATTGTCTAAGAATTTCTCGCAGGAAGAACCGAAAAGACTGCTCCCGCATGCAGCGACTTCAAATACTTCTGCATTTACTCTTAAGACTGCTCTGGTGTTTGGATTTTCGAGACTATCAAGTTTTAATTTTAATCCTGCCTGGCATTGCAGTCCAGGAATGTAAATCATATTTGAAGTCTCTCCCCTGTCCAAGTTGACGCTTGAAATTTTTTGCTCATTAGAATAAACAGAAATTTGCGCGCTGTCGCTCCCTATTGCATCTGCTTTTAATGTTCCTTTTCCGTTCCAGAAATTGTATTGTGCTCTCTTGTCTGCCCAGTCTGCCTGAGTTAATTCCTGAAGATAAAGTGATGCGCTTCCGATTCCGAGAGCATTTTTGATGTTGTATTTTATTCTCGCAGTCAGAGTTCCCTCGACAGAATCAGGAATTGCTGATGCATTTGACTGTTTTTTCAAATTGATAACCAGATATCCAATATTGTTCAGTACAGGAGAATTCAAATCTCCTTTTACTCCCAATGCAGCTTTTGCAGGATGAAATCCAATTCCCGAAACTGATTCAGGATAATTTCCTGTAAAAGAAATGCTGTCAATTGTCTCGACGTCAATTAAAGGATTTATTTGTGTTGCTCCGAGTTTGCAATGCACCTGAACATCATTCTCTTCCAGCAAGTCAGTTCTTACAACTGCAGGTTCGCATCCGAAAGGAGCAATCTGCACAAGAAAGTCTTTTCCTTCCTGACACAAGGCATTGTCAAAAGCTTTTGTTGATTCTTTTGTAAACACTGAACTCTGAACATTTGAAAAAACTTCTGCAGAAACAATCTGCAAAAATAAAATTGTCAGTATGAAAAGAATAAAAATTTTTTTATTCAATTTAATGTTACCTCCAGTTGCGCATCTTCAAATAAAAGATAATTATTCTGCAGCTGTTCAATTGTCGTCGGTGTTGCAAATCCTGCTGCGTTTATTTCAATAGTGTTTGAACTGCTTAATTCATTTTCAGTAAAATAGAACTCTAATGTTCCTCCTCCTGCAAGAGCATTTGTAACTAGTTGTGAAGGAATTTTTACATCAAAGCAATTTTTTTCTGTAATTCCGAATATTCCGCCAATTCCTGAACTTGGGACATCAACACATTCCTGATGAGTAGTTTCCTGCAACTGGATCGAAGAATCTTTGTAAGCATAAACTGAAACTTCATAAGTTCCTTCGCTTAATTCAACGATTTTTTGTTCAGGATAAGCGACTGTCTTTGAGTTTGAATCTGAAACAAAATAAATGAATGCCTTGTCGTTGTAGTTGTTTCCGTTTAATTTTAAGGACACATCCAAATCATAAAGCCTGTTCATTATCACGCTTGCGCTTCCCTCTGTTGTCGTCGAGAATAATTGCTGCGATTCTTCAAAACCTTCTGCCTTTGCAATTATGTATCCGTTGTTGCATTGCGGAAATTCAGTTGTTAAAATTCCTGAAGTTGTATTCCCGATGAAACAGCTTTCTCCGAAGCATTCGTAGGAAATAACTGAATTTACAGGATTAAGATTTTTGTCATAAGTTCTGACAGTGGCTTCTGTATTTTTGTAGCTGCATAATTCTATCTCCTCGTCGGTTGCAGAAGAAGTTAATTCTTCTCTTGGTTTGTTTCCCTGAATTATAACAGCGAGAGGGAACTGGAATGTTTCATCTCCTTCATAAATCTGGACTAAAACAGGGTATTTTACATTATAAACAAAGTGATAAGGAACATAACAAAATCCGAGAATTCCAAGCCCTTGCTGATTTCCGACAGGATCTGCAATCATCAGTCCGTTTTGAGAAGGCAGAATTTCAATGCTGTAAGCCCAGTTTCGTGAATTAATGAATCGTGCCTCTTGGCTTATTCCAGCGTCGACATAAAAATATCTTCCCTCGTTTGTCGTCGGTGTTTGCGTAGTTAGTGCAAGAGTGTTTGTTTCAATTGCCTCCTGCAAGTCTCCAAATACTTCGTGACTGTTCCACGTTTTTGGGCTGCAGCTTATTTCAACACCGTCGACAGGAGCATATAATCTCAAATTGTCTATCCCATAATCCTCAAGGAATAATTCCCTCTGTTCTTTTTGGTAGACAGTTTTTGCTGAATTGTAAAGAGTTCCAAGTCTTGAATTAACAACTGCATTATGTTCTCTTATCAAGGCTGTATCTTCCCCGCGGGTTATTTCCATGCTCATATCCAATCGGACATCGACGCTGCTGCCTTTTATGTCGACATTTGCACTCGGTTCTCCCTGAACAATTTCAAATCCTTCCTGATAATAACTTGCAAAATTGCACTCTCTTATTCCGTCGTTAATAAAATTCTCAAGAGAGTTTTCCATATCCTGCTCTGAAGGAATTTGTTCTTTCTGAACATTATTTGCTGAAACATAATACCAGTAAGGAATTGGATTTCCAAGGAAATTTAATTGCGATGAGAAAGGCATATGAACAGAGCCAGGTTCAAAATCAGGAAGTTCAATATATCCCCCCTGACTTTCAAGAATATCAATTCCAATCATTGTTCTGTCTTCCAGACATGATAAAAAAGTGTTATAAACTGGTTCAAAATTTGAAGGAATTTGTCCAATGCTTATTCCCTGCCAGACAAATAAAAAAATTGCAACTCCTGCAACAATAATTATCGCAATAATGATAAAAATTGTAACCTGTCCTCGCTTCATCCTCTCTTTTTCTAGCATAAGGAAATAATGAATTTTACGTATATAAACTTTATCAGAAAAATGTCAAACGTTGTCCTAAATTAAGATTTATCTTCGGAGAGCAATAGGAGTCATAGCCCTCATAGCAAAATATCCGCCGATGATTAATAAGATACCACCAACGATGTTAATCCATTTGTTTAAAGAAAGAAAAAGTTCAGGAAGAACAATAAAATTAAATCCTGCATTGATAAAATATAATCCGATTATAAGATTTGCAACGAATATTAAACCACCAATTTTAATTGCCATAAAATAGATTAATAAACAAACTTTTTAAACGTTTCTTTCTACTTAAGGGAAAGGCCTTGTAGTCCAACGGCTAAGACGTGTCCTTGACGTGGACAAGACCGAGGTTCAATTCCTCGCAGGGCCAATTAAATTTTGAATTGAACCGTAGGTGTAATTCCCGAGAGTTTTCACGAGTGCGAGAAAAGTTTTAATTGCAACGAGTGGGGCTCGAGTTCGCAGGGCCATATTTTTATTCAGTAGTAGGGCCATTTCTGATTAAACTTAAACTTTAAAAACCCAAATTCTCTCCTTCCCTTAAGATAAATGACGAGCAAAGCGAGTGAATTCCCGCCTAATGAACTCCAGTTCATTATCTCGTCGAAAACTATGACGCGATGAAGATTCCAAAGACAACAAAAAGATTTTGTCCTTATTGCAAGGCAAAAACAGAGCAAAAAATAAAGATAGTGTCAACTGGAGCAAAGAGAGGAACTCTTACAAGAGGTTCAATTAGCCGTGCAAAATTAAGAGGACTCGGAAGAGGAATCGGCAACAAAGGAAAATGGGGAAGTAAACCCGCAGTTTCAAAGTTCAAGAGAAAATCAAAGACAACAAAAAAGACAAATATAATGTACACTTGCATGACATGCAATAAATCTAAATACCAGAAAAAAGGACAAAGAACAGGGAAGGTAATACAGGAATAAAATGGCACAAGCAAAAAGGAAAAAAAGATTTTTTGACGTCGAGATACCATCAATAGACAAGACTACACAGTTGCAGGCTTATGAAATGCCTGAACTTGACGGAAGATTTTTGAAATATGACTTGACAAGAATTCTCAAGGGAAAAAGCGTTATGATGACATTCAAAGTTAAAGTTGAAGACGACAAAGCAACTGCTGTTCCTGTAAAGAGTATTGTAATGCCTTACTTCATAAGAAGAATGGTAAAAAAAGGAACAAATTACGTCGAAGATTCTTTCTCTGCTGACGGCAAAGATGCTAAACTGACAATAAAACCTTTCTTGGTAACAAGAAGAAAAGTATCAAGAGCAGTCAGAAAAAATTTGAGAAACAAGGCAAAAGAAGAATTGCTGAGTTATGTAAAAGATAAAAGCGCAGAACAATTATTTGATGAAATACTAAGAAACCAATTGCAGAAATACTTAAGTCTTAAGTTGAAAAAAATTTATCCTTTGTCTCTCTGCGAAATAAGAGTCCTTGAAGCAAAAAAGAAATAATCTTCTATCAGAAATCTTTTAAACCATTATTCTTTCAAGTTATTATGCCTCCATAGCTCAGTGGCAGAGCATTTGCCTTGTAAGCAAAGGGTCGGGAGTTCAAATCTCTCTGGAGGCTTATGATAAAAAAACAAAAAAAATATTTGAACGGAGTTTCATTTGACTTGTCGAATGAGAGGGAACGAAGTGAACTCCAAATCTCTCTGGAGGCTTTATGTGGCAAGATATTGTGATTATGATAGCCTCCATATGTTCTGGAGTTGCATTGGTTCCTCAAGTGATAACAGGGTTCAAAAAAAAGAAAAAGACAATTAATTTTTCTACATCATTGATAACAGTTCTTGTTATCTACACAATGGCTTTTGTTCTTTTCACTCTCGGACTTTATCTTTCAACAATAATAAACATCATAAGCGGAACCCTGTGGCTGACACTTTTTATTCAGTCAATAATTTATAAAAATTAGTCTCCTTCGGCAAGTTCAGCCTTTCCGGAATCAATTAATATTTTTGCAATTTCTTTTGGGATGTTCACAATGTCACCTTTTTCATAAGCACCCATTTTTTCCCCGTCCATTCCCATAAATTCTTCAACATGTTCCCTAAAAACAATCAATTCATTTTTCTGCTGAGGTTCATTGTCATTGCCGTTGACTATCTCAGCTAATTTCTTGTCAGACAAATCAATTGACTTCATTAATTCCTCAAATAAAGTTTTTTCAAATTGAAGCATGTTGTCAAAATCCTGTTTTGAAATTCCTGTCTCGGACGCAATTAAAACCAGATTAAGAATTTTCTTTTTTCTTCTGAGAATCAGCTGACGAAATAAAAGAGCAGCATTTTCAAGCTGTTTTTTCGTCTTGACAATTACATCAGAAAATATATCATTTTCTTTTGAAGCAATCTCTTTTTTTTCTTTAAGATAATCAGAAACTTCTTTTACAAAATTCTTGGGAATTTGCTGTAACTGGTCAGAATATCGCTCTTTCTTCTCCGCCTCATAGATGTCATTGTAGGTTATCATAAAAAAAATAGTATCAATCAATTTTTAACAATTGCTATATAGAAAAATCTATTTCAAAAACTTGACCTTGGCTAAAAGTTCTTTCCCGTTAATTCTTCCAAGTTTTCCTTTTCTTGCTTCATTTTCGTCGAATTTTTTTTCTTTGGGAATTGAATGATTGTAAAATAAAACAGGAACAGGGTCTGCAGAATGCGCCCGATTTTTACAGGGAGTGCAATGGTCAGCAGTAATAACTACATTAATATTATTTGGAGGTGCAAATTTTCTTAAAAAGTTAAACAGGGTTTTGTCAATGTATTCAAGCATTTCTTTTTTTACAATAGCTTTTCCGTCGTGCCCAGGCAAATCGGTTTCTTTTATGTGAATGTAAACATAATCAGATGCTCTTCTGTTTCTTTTCAGCACAGCAATTGAAAACTTGCACGCTTTTCTTAAGCCGTCCCATAAATTCTCATAAACATCAATCCCTCTCAGTTTTGGATAATCAAAAGAGTAAGTTTTCATCTCACAAACTCTGGAAAATCCTTTTTCCAACGGCATGTAAGAAGCAGAAGCCCACCTTTTGTATTTTTTTAATTTAGGAACTTCAATTCCTGCTCCTCTTACTAAAAGAAAATTTGCAGGCAAAAGCCCTTTTTCTCTTCTTCTTTCATTGACAGGATGATGATTAAGAATTTCAAAAGCTTTCTCTAAAAAAGCATTCGCTATACTTGCAGTGTATTGAGAGTTCTCTTCTTCGTCAAGAGCTTTTATTGGGGAAATTTTGTCTGAGATTTTTGTCTGCCCAGGCAAATAAACCATATCATTTCCTGAAATGTTGTCTGAAAAACCTCCTTTGAAAACTAAAACTCCTCTGTGCCCGATAGTTGATCTGAAAATAACAGGCGATTCTAATTTAATGCCTTTGTTTAATGCTTTTGCAAGAATCTCGGCTTCCTGTGTTGAAAGATTTCTGCCTGCTCTTCTGTCTAAAATGTTTCCAGATTCTAAAGAGTCAATAGTTGCAAAGTTAGCGCGGAAAGCCAAATCCCCTCTTACAAGTTTTATGTCTGTCCCTCTCGCTTCCAACTGTCCTCTTGTAGAAGAAATAAGCTCATTTCCGAAGATAGAAACAATAGCCTCGTCAGATTCAGGAATAAATCCTGGCTTTACAGAATACATATACCCTAGTTCTCCTCTTGCAGCAAGAAAATCAGCGTTTGGCATGTTCGCAGCTTCCAAGGGAGTTTTCCCTTCAAGATGTTCGTTGGGCAAATCGCCCATTCCGTCAACAATCACCAGCACACCCTTCATAGAGAATTAAAGTCCCTTTTCTTTATAAAAATTTATGTTCATTTTCAAAAGATAATCCAAAAACTTAATAACTAATTGAATGCTCTTCCCTATGAGATAAATGACGAGCAAAGCGAGTGAATTCTCGCCGAATTTTTTGCAAAGCGAAAAATTTTCTCGTCGAAAACTATGACGCGATGTTTGGAAAATTAAAAGAAAAACTGAAAAACTGGACGCAAAAACTTAGCCAGAAGGCTGAAGAAAAAGCAGAAGAGGAAATAAAAGAGAAAGTTCAGGAAGAAATCAGCCGTGAGCAGTATCATAAAGGGAAGCTTACAAAAGAAACCGATAAGGTGTCTTTTGAAAAAGAAACTAAAAAAACAGAAAAGGAAGAGAGAAAAAAAGAAAAAAAGGAAGCAAAGGAAAAAAGAAAGCAGGAAAAGGAAGAAAAGAAAATAATTCTAAAAGAAGAAGAGACAGAGGAAGAGAAAAAGAAAAACATTTTTGAAAAGTTTGGCGAGAAAATTTCGAAAGTGAAAATAACTGAAAAAGAATTTGATGTTTATGGCGAGGAGCTTGAAATGCTTCTTTTAGAGAATAATGTGGCTCTTGAAGTTGCCGAAAAAATTGTGAAGGACTTGAAAGAAAAGGTTGTCAGGAAAGAAATTCTGAAAAAAGAAATTGAAAGTGAAATCAACGAATCATTCAAGGATATAATAAGAGAGATTCTTATTGAACCTCCGAATTTAGCTGTTGAAATAAAGGATAAATTCCTGAGTACCAATGAGCCGTATGTTATTTTATTTTGCGGGATAAATGGAACAGGGAAAACAACGACAATTGCAAAAATTGCAGAGAATCTTAAGAAGAAAGGAATTTCCAGCGTAATTGCTGCAGGAGATACTTTCCGTGCCGCGTCAATTGAACAGCTAAAGACTCACGGGGAAAAGATTGGAGTGAAAATAATTGCACACGAATATGGCAGTGACCCTGCGGCAGTAGGTTTTGATGCAATAAAATATGCAAAAAAGAATTTATTGAATTGCGTGCTTATTGATACAGCAGGAAGAATGCATACTCAAAAAAATCTTCTTAAGGAAATGGAAAAAATTGTGAAAGTTTGCAAGCCAGACAAGAAAGTTTTTGTCGGGGAAAGCATCACAGGAAATGACGCGATTGAACAAGTCAGAAGTTTTGACGAGGCAATCGGAATTAACGGAATTGTTTTGACAAAAGCAGACATTGACGACAAAGGCGGAACAGCACTTAGCGTAGGTTATGTTACAAAGAAACCAATTCTTTATCTTGGAACAGGACAGGAATATGACAAGATAGAACCGTTTGACAAGGAAAAGTTTATTGAGAGATTGGGGTTGTAATTTACTTAAACCCAAAATTTAATAACTCTATATTTCCTCATTTTTCTATGTTAGAGAAACTTGGAGAAGTAATAAAAAAAGCAACTGACAAGATAGCGAATGCTATTTTTCTTGATAAAGATTTAGTCGATTCTATCGTAAGAGATTTGCAGAGAGCGTTGATTGAAGCAGATGTTAATGTAGCATTAGTAAAAGAATTATCAGACAAAATCAAAAAGGCTGCGATGGATGAGAGAGTTAAAGGAATTGAAAAAAAGGAGCATATAATAAAAATCCTTCACGATGAACTTTTGGCTATTCTTGGAGAATACAAGCAGTTAAAATTAGACAAGAAGCAAAATATTGTTCTTCTTCTCGGACTTTATGGAAGCGGAAAGACAACAACAATTTCTAAGTTAGGAAATTATTATGCAAAACGAGGATTCAAGGTTGCACTTATAGGTTTGGATGTTCATCGTCCTGCTGCCGCAGAGCAACTGAAACAGCTTGCAGAAAAACACAAGTTGAATTATTTCATTGATGCGACTGAAAAAAATCCTGTCAAGTTATGGAAAAAATATGAAAATGTCAATGCTCCCCCTGCTTTTGCAGTTGAAAGATTACAATTTAATTCTTGTTGATACAGCAGGAAGACACACATTAGACAAGGAATTAATTGACGAGATAAAGTCTCTTGACAAGGAAATAAAACCTACAGAGAGAATTCTTGTTATTCCCGCAGATATTGGGCAGGCAGCAAAACAGCAGGCAAGCCAGTTTAAAGATGCTATGAATATTTCAGGGGTTATAATTACAAGAATGGATTCAACTGCAAAAGCAGGGGGAGCATTGACAGCTTGCGCAGAAACGCAAGCACCAGTTTATTTTATCGGAACAGGGGAAAAAATAAATGACATTGAAGAATTTAATCCAGGCTCGTTCCTCGCCCGTCTTCTCGGAATGGGGGATTTGGAAACTCTGATTGAAAAAATAAAATCAGTTACAGAAGAAAGCCAGCAGAAAAAAATTCAGAAAAATATTGAAGAAGGAAAATTAACTCTTGATGATGTTATAGAACAAGTCAAGTCAATGTCAAATCTCGGAGGTTTTGAAAAAATAAAATCAATGATTCCGGGATTGTCAGATATGAAGGCAAAAATTCCAGAAGGAATGCTTGAAAGTCAGGAAGCAAAAGTTGCAAAGTGGGAGCATATTGTTAAGTCAATGACGCAAGAGGAAAAAGAAAATCCAGAAGTTTTGGAAAAGCAAACTTCAAGAATCGCGAGAATTGCAAAAGGTGCAGGAGTTCCGACGAGTGATGTTCGTTCTTTAATCAAGCAATACAGACTCCTCAACGATATGATTAAGTCAGGAGTTGGTTCTGGAAATATGGATATGTCGCAGGGAATGTCTCAAAAGCAGATGATGAAGTTTGCTAAAAAGTTCGGGAAGAAGTTCAAGAGGTTTTAGATTTCTGTAATACAATAATTGTTTTAAAGAGAATTTAGATAAAAAAGAAATGTTAAGTGAAATTTTATTAGCAGGAATATTCTTTCTAGCTGGAATTTTAACCCAAATGATTGGAATCAATATAGCAGATAAAAGAAATCATCAAAGAAACTTAGAGAGATTAGAAAAAGAACATAATTATCGAGTTAGGTATATGCAAAAAGAAACTTTCTTCAAAAAAAAGTTAAAAGATTTTGAAAAAAAATCAAGAAGAATATGGGGTTATATAAACTATGATATAACAATTATCTCGGGCATAAAAAAGATGACTAAGGAAAGCGAGGTTAAAGAAATAGAAATATTAGAAGAAAAAATGGGGAAAGATGATGCTTTAAGCGTAAATTCTCTTCCGCTTTATTCAGATACTTTAGAGCAAACAGGAGATTCAATAATGAAATTTCTTAAAGCTCAAATTAGATTTAACGAAATAATATCTAAAAACAAAAAAATAAAATCTTTAAAAGAGAATATTCCCAAACTTGAAGAAATATTTATCGAAATAGCGGATTCAGGGGGTAAGGCAATAACAGAAATGAGACAAGAATTATTATCTGATTGACAATCCCTTTCCCTCGGGCGGGTGGGCGGGAATAATAATCCTTAAAAATCCCTTTCCCAATTTTCTTTTCATGGACATAACACCTTATCTGACAGCAATTATGGCGATTATTGGTATGGTTATCGGAACATTGGTAAGCCCGAAAATTAATCAAAAAATCAATATGGAACATAATCGTAAAGATTTGCTGTTCAAGAAAAAACTTGAATATTTTGAAAAGCTTACAGAAACAATTGAAGAAAACAAAAGGATGTATCATCAGATAATAGGAAAACTAGGGAATTCTTCCAATAAAGAAATTGACAAGATTATCTGTGAATTAAAACAAAAAAGAAAAAATCTTCTTATCAAATCAAGTCCACTTTATTTTGACACGCAAAGGTTCTCAGAGGTAATAGTTCATTTTGTAAGAATTGAAAGAAATATTTTCCAAAAAGTTGAACAGATGAAAGACAAGAAAAGCGATAAAGAAAATATTATTGAACAGTTAAAGGAAGATATGAAAAAATTAAATATAAAAGAAAGAGAGATTATAATAGAGATGAGAAAAGAGCTTGGAAAATGACAAATCAAAAAATAATTGGGCGTGGCGCAGAAGCAGTTATCTATCAAAAAGATAATTTAATAACCAAAGACAGAATTTCAAAATCTTACAGAATAAAAGAACTTGATGACAAAATAAGGAAGCAGAGAACAAAAGCAGAAAAAAAACTTCTTGAAAAAGCTTCAAAAATAATTAATGCCCCAAACCCTTTTCCTCTTGAAGAATTTAATAAAATAAAAATGCCTTTTATTGATGGAAAAAAACTTTCCGAGCATCTTGATTCTTTCCCATTGAAGAAACAAAAAGAAATCTGCAAAACAATCGGAAGTGAAATTGCAAAACTTCACGATGCAGAAATAATTCACGGAGATTTGACAACAAGCAATATGATTTTGATTCCACATCCAATAGTTGAACAAAAAGGCAACGTTAAAAAAAGAGGTGATACCAAATCCCTTTCCCTTGGGTGGGCGGGTGGGTTGTCGGGCACCGGCGTGCCTTGCGCGCCGGTGCCCATACGTTATCGCGTTCTCTTCGAGCAGCAACGCCCTCTTCCTTGCGGTGCCGCCAGAGGAGTAGTTGCCGA
>JAMCXF010000033.1:0-2857 GCA_023475035.1 Candidatus Pacearchaeota archaeon | reverse complement strand
TATTTAATAGAGTTTGGTTTAGGTTTTTTTTCAAGAAAAGCAGAAGACAAGGCAGTTGATTTGCATTTACTGAAACAGGCATTAGAAGCAAAGCATTTCAAAAACTGGAAAGAGCTTTTTGAAGAGGTTAAAAAAGGATACAAAGACAGCAAAGAGTCACAAAAAGTTCTTGAAAGATTACTCGCAGTCGAAAAGAGGGGCAGGTACAAGGAACATTAAACCCCAAATCTTATAAATAAAATTTATCTCTATTTTCTATAGCCCTGTAGTACAGCGGTCAAGTATATTGCCCTTTGGAGGCAGTGACCCAGGTTCGAATCCTGGCAGGGCTAATTTAGAATGAGAACCTGAAGGTTCGACGAGCGATTTCACGAGTGCCAGAAATTATTGATAGCAACGAGTGGGGTCACGAGCACTGGCAGGGCTAATTCTTCAAAAACCATTAACAAAAGGTTTAAAAGATTAAATTTCGATTAACTAAAATGCCAAAGAAAAAGCAAGAAAAGACTGAAGAAGAAAACAGCCGTGAGCAGAATTTTAAAGGGAAGCTTACAAAAGAAACCGATAAGGTGTCTTTTGAAGAAGAAAAAGCAGAAGTTAAAGAGAAAACTAAAAAGGTTTCTCAGGAAGAATATGAGAAAAGAGTATTACAGTTAGCAGAGCAGGGATTGACTGCTGAAAAGATAGGAGAAAAATTAAGAAAAGAAGGGATTCACCCATCAGACTATAATAAGAAAATATCAAAAATTCTTGGAGGGAAATACACAAATCCTGACAGGGAAAATATTACAAGAAAATTAAGCAAGATAGAAGAACATTTTAAGAAGAATAAGGGTGACAAGAGGGCAATGAGAGAAAGAGCAAGAGTTTCTGCCCAATTGAGAAGACTGAACCTGTATCTAAACAAATAATCAAACAGAGGTTGAGAGGTGGAATCTAAAAAACTTGAATCAGAAATTGAAAATGTCGCAAACAAGTTCATGGAATCTGTTTCTGACAAAGAAATACTAATTATAAGTCACTTTGACACAGACGGCATAATCCGTTCCCTGTTATTTTTTCAGACATTAAAAAAACTTGACAAAAGATTTTCTCTGAGAATTTTAAAACGCATTGAAGAAGACACAATTTCAAATTTGCCCAAAGACAAAATAATTTTATTTCTTGATTTAGCATCAGGAAGTTTGGAGCAAATTGCAAAAGCAGGATTAAAACATATTTTCATAATCGACCATCACGAGATAGTTACAGAGATTCCTCAATGTGTCAGCATAATAAATCCGCATTTAAACGGAAAAGAAGAATTAAGCAGTTCAAGTCTTGTTTATCTTTTTTGCAAGCAGATTAGTTCAGAAAATAAAGAACTTGCAAAGCTTGCTATTTTGGGAATGATTGGAGATTCAATGGAAAAGAGTATTGACAAATTAAATAATTTCATAATCAGCGACGGTGAAGTGAAAAGAAAAAGAGGGCTTTTGATATATCCTTCAACACGCCCGCTAAACAGGACATTGGAATATTGTTCAGACCCTTACATTCCGGGGATAACAGGAAATACTCTTGGAGTTATAGAACTGTTAAGGGAAGTTGGAATAAATGCAGTAAATGGAAAATACAAAAGCCTGATTGAACTCAACGATGATGAAATGTCAAAATTAGTTACTGCAATAATGCTTCAAAATCCAAAAGTAAAAAATAAAGAAATTATTGGGGACATTTTCCTGATAAAATTTTTCAGCAAGCTTGAAGATGCAAGAGAATTAAGCGCGATGATAAATGCTTGTTCACGTCTTGGTGAAAGCGAAACAGCAGTGCAGTTTTGTCTCGAGTCAATGAAAGCAAAAAAGAAAGTTGAACTGATGCACACAAAGTATAAGCAGTTCATAATATCAGGGTTAAAATGTGTTGCTGAATCTGAAAAAATAACAGGGAACGGATTTGTGATTATAAATGCAAAAGAAAAAATAAAAGATACAATAATAGGAACAATAGCAAGCATCTTGTCAAATTCTTCTGTTTATGAAGACGGAACAATGATAATTACAATGGCTTATTATGATGACAAAATAAAAGTTTCTGCCAGAAGTGTGGGAAAAGCAGGCAGAAATATAAGAGAGATTTTAGCTTCGATAATTGAAAAAACAGGAGGAGAAGTCGGAGGGCATCCTTTTGCAGCAGGATGTATGATAAGGCAGGAAAAGGAAGAAGAGTTCATAACACATTTGAAAAAGAGTTTTGAAGTTGAGTTAGTAAAGATATAAAATAAGAACCAAGGTTCCTAATACCTCCTATTGATATAAGTTTAAAAACTATTTTTTTCTCAATATTTTATGACATTAGAAGTTGGAGATTTAGTTTCATGCATAGTCGATAGAGTTGTAGGAACAGTTGTATTTGTAAGACTAACTGTCGACGGAAAAGAAGTTGAAGGAAGCATAGTTTTCAGTGAAATTGCTCCTGGAAGAATCAGAAATATAAGAGATTATGTTGTTCCAAAGAAAAAAATCGTCTGCAAAGTCTTGAGAATTTCCCAGTCTGGGAATATAGATTTATCATTAAGAAGAGTTACATTAAAAGAGAGAAAAGAAGTTCTTGAGCAGGAACAGCAGGAAAAAAGTTATCTAAGCGTTCTGAGAAGCGTTCTTGGAGAAAAATACGAAGAAATAAGCAAAAAAATTTCAGAAAAAGAAAATGTATTTTCATTTTTAGAAGAAGCCAAAACAAACTCTTCTGCACTTGAAAAAATTGCGGGAAAAGAAAATGCAAAAAAAATTTTGGAAATTTTAAATGCGCAGAAAAATAAGAAAAAGAAAATAAAAAAAGAAATGACTATTACAACAATAAAACCTAATGGGAT
>JAMCXF010000042.1 GCA_023475035.1 Candidatus Pacearchaeota archaeon | reverse complement strand
TGATTACTTCTGTAAATCATTTATTTTTTCTCCGCGCGGAGAAAGATATTGAATAAGTTCTATTGAACAATTATTTCCGTTGAGATATGCAATTTTTAAATGTGCTCCAGGAATGCCTGTTACTTTTTCTGAGAAAGCAATATCTCTTTCAGATAAATTCATTAAATCCAGCCCCAATAAATTTTTGTAAAATTCAACAGACTTTTCAACGTCCGCCACAGTAAAACTTAAATGATTTACAGAAGTAATCATCGAATAAGGAATTACATCTTTTTTTAGAACAAAGGGGCAGTTTGCGATTATATCTGGGTAAAATGTCATAAATTCCTTAAGAAAATTTTTGACAAATTCAGGATCAGTTTTGTAAAAAGGGCATCCTTCTTTTTCGTAAGGTTCTGCGATTCCTTTGATTAGCACTAAGTTTAAATTTTTGCTTGATGATTTTTTATCATGCATCATAACTTCCAGCATAGAATCGATATCTATATTTTTGTCTAAAAAAATGTTAAGTTTCAATTCTTTCATTTTATTCAGAATATCATTTATTTTTTCTTCCTGCATTAAACCCACCTTTTTAGAGAAATATAAAGAGATTATTGTTCCGATAGTTATAGCGTCACCATGCAAAATTTCAAAATTTGAAATCTTTTCTAGAGCATGCCCAAATGTATGCCCGAGATTACTTGCCAGAGGATTTTTATTTTTAATGTCTATCCTTATTCTCGTCGCTAGTTCAATTATTTCCATAAGAAGATTTTTATCAGGATTGCTAAAATACTCTGCAGTCATTTCTAATAATTTTCTAGATCCTAAAAGTCCGTATTTGAAAATTTCTGACCATCCTTGCCTGGAATAATAAGGCGCATTTGTTTTTAGAAAATTAATGTTGTTATAAACCTTCAATGGATAGTAAAAAGTTCCCAAAAGATTTTTTGTGTTCTGAGTATTAAGACATGTTTTTCCAGCACTAGAAGCATCAATTTGCCCAATAAGAGTTGTCGCGATTATATAAAGCGGGAGTCCTCTCATGTAGGTTGAACAAGAAAAACTGACTAAGTCAATTATAACTCCGCCTCCAAAAGCAATTACTAAATCAGATAACCCGCATCTATTTTTTTCAAAAAAATCAATTAACTCAGGGTAAAATAAAGTAGATTTGCTTTTTTCTGATGCTTCAACTTCAAAAAAGAAAATTTCCTTATTGTGTTTTTTTAGCTGTAAATTAATTTGTTCTCCCCAAATTTTTTTTACATTCTTGTCTATAACGACAAAAAAACGATCGAATTTTTGACTTTCGAATGAGGAAATCCATCCAAATTCAGGATCATCATCGACTATAAATTCTATCTCGTCATTCTTAACATAAGTTGTAGAAATTTTTTTTATCATAGTGCCCCCTGATTTTGTACCAAAAATTTTCCTCCATTAATCTCTATATTTGCTCCAGTTATATAAGAAGAAGCATCAGAACATAAGAATAACACAACATTTGCAACTTCTTCTAAAGAACCGCATCGGGATAAGGCAATGGAAGATGTTAAATTCTTATTTTCGTCTATAATTTTTTTTGTCATATCTGTATAAATTAACCCCGGCGAATAGCTGTTTACTCTTATTCCATACTGCGCCCATTCTGCAGCCATGGATTTTGTTAAACTCAAAATGGCAGATTTGGATGCAGCGTATATTCCGCTGTTAATAGAAGGCATTTTGGCTGCAAAAGATGAAGCATTAAGGATGACTCCTCCGCCATTTTTCTTCATATGACGAGCAATAAATTTGGAAGAGAAAAATAAAGATTTCAAATTCGTAGACAAAATTTCATCCCACTCTTCCTCAGAAGTATCCATCAAAGAAGACTGAGGATAAACACCTGCATTATTTATCCAAAAATCTACTTTAATACTTTTTTTCTCAAAGTTGTTTATTATTTTTTCAATTCCGTTTGTATTATTTAGATTCTCCTGAATAAAAGTATATCTGGGATTAGCATTTTCAGGATTATAGCCAGACTTCGAAATGTTTATTACACTGGAATTATTTTCTAGGAAGGCATTTGCAATTGCCAGTCCTATCCCCCGTGATGCTCCTGTTATAACAGCGGTTTTTTTATCAAAATTGAATTTAACATCCATGATTTTTCTCCTGAAGGTAAACAAACAAATCACCGACATTCGTATTTGTTGGATCCATCAATATGAGATTGTTAAGACTTTTATGAAGGTTATAAGTATTATTATTCTCCAAAAAAGAAAGCAAATTTATTTTTTTCTCTTTTGCAATAGAATAAGTTTTATCATCAACAATTGCTCCTCCTATTCCCGGAACAAAATCAACACCATCAGATCCAATAGCAGCAGCAACAGAATTTTCTTGCCCAGATATCTCATCAATAAGATAAGCTATAAGTTCCTGCACTCTTCCTCCAGCGCCATTCCCCTTCACATTAACAATTGTTTCAGCAGAGCATAATATAGCAAAAGAGTCTTCTTCTCTGTATTTTTCTTTTAAAAGTTTTCCAATCTTTTTTGCAGAGAGTTTAGTTTCACCTTTGATAGTCTTTTCTATTTTGTAAGTTTTAAATCCAAAGGATTCTGCTTTTTTGTTCATTGATTCCAAAGCAATTTTATTGTCAGCCAGAATATAATTATGAACATTATCCAAACAAGAATCTCCTTCTTTAGGATTTTCCATGATCTTTCCTTTGAAGCCATTAATTAAATAATTTGTAATTTTCTTAGGTATTTTGTCAAAAACATTATACTTTTTTGTAATTTCAATTGCATCTCTGAAAGTAGAATTTTCATATGTAGTTGGTCGTGAAGCAGTATCTTCTCTTCCATCCAAGTCATCAGAAATTATTAAGGAAATTATTCTCGCTGGTTGCAATATTCTTGCCAGATTTCCTCCTTTTAATAATGATACATGTTTCCTTACAATATTTGTTTCATAAGTTTCTGCACCAGATTTTATTAACAATTCAGTCATTGTTTGTAGCTCGGACAAAGTTATATTTTCCGGAGGATCAGGCAACAAAGCAGAACCTCCTCCCGATAATAAGCAAATAACAGTATCTTCTGGAGAAACTCTTTTGGACATTTGCAAAATTTCTTCCATCCCTTCAAAACCTTTTTTGTCGGGGATTGGATGACTCGCTTCGTTTATTTTTATTTTTTGAGTTGGAAATTTTTTTATAGAGTTAACTATTCCGCAAGTTATTTTTTCAGGAGGAATAATGCTTTCAAGAGTATAAGCCATTAATCCGGCAGCTTTCCCGCAGCCCATAATGTAAATGTTTCCTTGGCTTAAATCAAATTCCTCTTCATATATACTAAGCTTTCCACTGCTATACTTTACTAAACGAGGCAATATCTTATCAGGCATAACACTGTCAATTCCCTCCAAAAGAATTTCCAAAGTTTTTTTTCTAAGAGGATCTTTCCCGAGTTCATTAAAATTTTTTATCATATTCCAGTATAGATTTAATTTTTTTTCTTGCTTCTTTAAGATCAGAGATGGTATCAATTTCTGCAAAAGGATATCCGTTTATGTCAAGAGGTTGGAAATTTTTTTCCTTTAAAAGAGGTCTTAAGCCGATTTCAAATCCTGCATTTAGATGTTTATACACATTTTGTTCAATATGTTTATAGTAATCAATTGCACTCTGCTTAGAGAACTTGTAAATTCCAAAAGCTCTTCCTGCAGATTCATTTAACAAAAGAATTTTATTAATGTCGATTATTTTTCCATTTTGCATTTTAACGCGATTAGCATCTTCAACCATATTTTTAGGATTGCTGTCAATAACAACAGCATCTTCCAAGGGAGAATCTAAAACTTTTTTGATTATCTCCCTGTTAGGAATAATATCTCCGTGACATTGTATGAAAGGGCCGTCAATAAATTCTTTTGCACACCACAGAGAATAAAGATTATTTGTAGACTTAAAAAAATCGTTTACTCCATAGCAAATGTTTAATCCGCGGTAAGAAGTTCCTATTTTTTCCTTAACTTTTTCTTTGTTAAATCCAACTATGATGATTACTTCTTTTATCCCTGCATAATCAAATCCATCTAATATATGCTCTAAAATTCTTTTTTTCCCCACTTTAATAAGGCATTTGGGAATTTTTTTTGTAACAGGATATAATCTATTTCCTATACCTGCAGCGAGAATCAATCCTTTCATTTTGGGATATAAAAAGAAATATTTATAAGATTTCCGAATGATAAATCTTTATTCTGCGGAGAATTCTATCTTTTCATTCTTTTTTTTAAAGAAGCAGTAATAATCAAAAGATAGTTCAGCAAGTAAAAGAGAGTACTCCATAAAAGCTACAAAATAAATTATCCATACTGGAGGAATTAAAACTAATGCCAAAGGAGTCAAGATAGTGACTTCTCCGAGATTATATTTTTTTACTACTGAAACAACAAAAGGTATTTTTTTTGCTTCAGATACTTCTGTTATCTTATTCCCGTACTTTTCAGTAAATTTTCTTCTAGCAAATTCTCGGCTCATATATCCCGTGACACATAAAAAACCGATAAAAATATTGTCAGTCAGATATCCTACTATAATGAAAAATGCAGCATGATAAAAAAGCCAGTCAGTAATCAAATCTGTAAATCCCCCGACAGGAGTAATTGTCCCAGTTCCTCTTGCAATTTTCCCGTCTAGAGTATCGGTTAAGTTTCTTATCAAAATTAAGATTGCAGAGATTACTAATCCCTCATAAGTTCTTACAAAAAATAAAACTGACAAACTGATTATACTGATGATAAAAGTGATCAAAGTCATCGCATTAGCAGATATACCAAAAGTATCATAGACAAATCTTGCTATTTTGGCAGTATAAGGATCGCATAATCTTGCAAGATTGACAGTATTTTCCTGGTAACAGCATTTTGTTATGTCAAATTTAGGTTTTTCTTTTTTCATATCGGAGTCTTTTTAAAAACCACAATAATCTTTAAATATATTTCTAAGGTTTGATACAAAAATGGAAAAACCAAAAGTTTCGATAATCATTCCTCTGCGTAAACCAAATCCAGAAGTTTTTAGTCAATTAAAAGACATGTTAAAAAAACAAACTGTAAAAGCCGAAGTGATAGAAGTTTGGAACATGCCAGAAGCCAAGGCGGACAATACGGGAATAAGAAAAGCAAAAGGAGAAATAATTGTGCTCCTTTCAGCAGACTGCATTCCTGAAAATGAATTTTGGCTGGAAAAACTTATTCTTCCTTTGAAAGATGAAAAAGTTATTGCTACAGTTTCTGATTTAGTCCTTCCAGAATATTTTTGGAAGAGAAATAAATTTCTGGTAAGACTAGTCACAATAAATGAAAGGAGTACCCAACATCCTGCAATGGATATGAGAGCATGTGCTTATAGAAAAAAAGATTTGATGGATGTCGGATTAATTAGCGAAGACCCAAAAGTGATTGGAATAGAAGTCGACCTGAACATAAAATTAAAAGAAAAAGGGAAAGTTGTAAGAGCAAATGTGAATGTCCTCCATTTACACAAACAAAAAAGTTTCAGGAAAGTGATTAAAAAATTGTATACTTATTCTGAAGGCAATGGCAAAGTAATCCGAAGACATTCCAGAGATATCAGACAGTTTGAAGAAAAAGTTGGAGGATTTTGGTTAAGGATTTTAAGAGCAATCCCATTCTTTGGGATTATATCAATCATTTATAGATTTCCCTTACGTAAATATTTTTATCTTTTTCCAGCGTATATGGTTCTGATAGTTCCTTCGGTGCACATAGCGAATATTTTCGGTTTTTGGAAAGGATTTTTATTTGACAGCATCAGTAAAAGAAATACGGAATCTCTGAATCAAATATAGGCACGGATATCTGAAATATGGATTATAACTCATATAACTATTTAAATAAAAATTTTTTATGATTTTTGATGGAAAAAAAGAAGGCATTAATTACAGGAATCACTGGACAAGATGGAAGTTACCTAGCAGAATTTCTTTTAAAAAAAGGTTACGAGGTTTATGGAATTGTAAGAAGGTCTAGCACATTTAACTGGGAAAGAATAGAACATTTGAAAAAAAAGGATGAATTTTTTGACAAGCCGGGCGGATTGGTTATGTATTATGGAGATTTAACTGACTCGTCATCGATAGAAAAGGTAATTGATTTGATCAAACCTGATGAAGTTTATAATCTCGGAGCGCAAAGTCATGTAGGAATAAGTTTTGAGGTTCCGGAAAATACAACAGATATTGTTGCTTTAGGCACTTTAAGAATTTTAGAAGCTATAAGAAAATTTTGTCCAAAAGCAAGGTATTACCAGGCTTCTTCTTCGGAAATGTTTGGAAAAGTTGAAGAATCTCCTCAATCAGAAAAAACAAAGTTTCATCCAAGAAGCCCTTATGGATGTGCAAAAGTTTATGCTTATGATATAACTGTAAATTACAGAGAAGCATACGGATTGCATGCGTCAAATGGGATATTGTTCAATCATGAATCAGAAAGGAGAGGAGAAAATTTTGTAACAAGGAAGATAACAAGAAACCTTACAAAAATTAAATTAGGCTTGATAGACCATTTTGCTCTCGGTAATTTAGATGCAAAAAGAGACTGGGGGCATGCAGAGGACTTTGTTGAAGCAATGTGGTTAATGTTGCAACAAGATGAACCTGGAGATTATGTTGTGGGAACAGGAGAAATTCATTCAGTAAGAGAATTTTTGGAAGAAGCGGCAAAAGATTTGGGGCTAAAAATAAAGTCCAACGGCAAAAAAGGAATTGAAGAAGAGTACATTGATGAAAATGGAAAGACTGTATTAAAAATCGACAAGAGATACTTTCGTCCGTCTGAAGTTGAGATTTTATGGGCAGATCCTTCCAAGGCAAAAAAAATTTTACAGTGGGAACCAAAAATAAAGTTTAAAGATTTAGTAATAAAGATGGTAGACTATGATTTGAAATTGGCTCAGAAAGAAGCTTATTTATGCGGAAGAGAAAGCGATGTCGGGGAAAAAATAGCTTCTGCAATAAAACCTTTATTAGAATTTGCAGATAAATATGGAATTAAAATACCTTCAGAGAAAAATGAAAAAGCTTAATCTAGGATGCGGGGATGATTACAAAGAAGGATGGATCAATGTAGACTTCAGAAAAAATGTCAAAACAGAAGTAATACATGATTTGAATAAAATACCATATCCTTTCAAAGAGAATAGTATCGATCTCGTTTACATGAGGCAGGTTTTAGAACATGTAGACCGCCCGATAAATGTGTTAAAAGAATTAAGCAGAATTTGCAAAAATGGGGCGAGAATAAAAATATATGTTCCTCACGCAAATTCTTATGCACATATATCAGGAATAGAACACCGAGGGCTTTTTACAGAACATACATTTTCAAAACACCACTTAAATGAATATGAACTTAATAATTTAGTTTTGGTAAAACAAAGATTTCTTTTTGTGAACAAATGGAAGAAAATGATTCCTTTTAAAAAATATTTAAAGATTTTTTTAAATGGTTTATACGACGATTTGTATTTTGAATTTGAGGTAAGAAAATAATGGGAGAGAATAGCGGAGATTTGAAAATTTTTTTAGAATCTCAAGGAGGAGGCATCAAAGAAGCATGTTATATTCCAGAAAATTTACTTTATCAGGATGTTGATATTAAACCTGACAGTGAGATTATTTTAATTGGCCCGGATGGGGGGAAAAGGAGAGAAAAAGATGATTACTTTATTCCAAACTTGCACAATGGGCTTTTTAGAATACATGCTTTCTTATATGAAAATCAAAAAAAATCAACTTTGCTGAATTGCGATGTTGATAATATGTCAGATGCATGGGAAAAAATTGCAAGATACAACCCTCCGTTTATAGGATTTAGTCCTTATTATGACACAATGGTTAATGATTTGAAAAATATAGAAAAAGCAATTGATAGTTCTCCAAATTCAGTAATTATCGTCGGTGGATTTGAAGCATCACTAAATGATCAATGGAGGAAGTTAGGAGGTTTGATTGATATCATTGTTAGGGGCGAAGGAGAAGCACCTTTAAATGAAATAATTCAAAGATATAAGAATTTTTCTCAAGACAAAGATGTTGATAAAAAAGAATTTTTAGATTACCTGAAAGAGAGCATTAAAACAGAGGACATTTCAGGAGTGTCTGTTTTAGAAAAAGGGAAAATAGCAGGACTAAGATGTATGAAAGAGAGAATAGATGAAGGAGAATATCAGAAAATAAATCTCAACGCTTTTCAAAAACATTTAGAGCTTTCTCCAATCAAGAAGTATTGGGAATTGAGCAGAGCAATGTTTGGGGGGAAAAAAGATTCATATTTTCGTTTTGTCACAAGTGATCATTGTCCTTACAAATGTATTTTTTGCCAAAGTTCACAGCAGTATTCAGCAATACTCGGAAAAAAAAGTTCGCCTGTTCGCTGCGTTGCTCCAGAGAATATAATAGAGATTATCAAATCTGTTTCGGCTAAATATCCCGAGATGGATATTTATGTTGATGATGATAATTTTCTTGTTAAAAATTCCCGTGCAAAAAAAACATTAGAAATGATTATTGAAAGCAAAAGTGCTGGAGAAATAAGAAGAGACTTAAATTTTCAGTGCAGGGCAAGGACCGACAGCATTACTCCTGAAATTTGCGGACTTTTAAAGAAAGCAGGATTCAAAATCGTCTCGGTAGGATCTGAAAGCTATTCAATGAAAGAATTATTATACATGAAAAAAAAGACAACCCCAGAAAAAAATTTAAAGGCAGTAAAAACGTTGCTTAAAAATGGACTTGATGTTGCAGAGGATTTTTTATTATACACTCCAGAAGTAACTGCAGACACATTCTATGAAAATGCAAGAGGGATTTGCAGAAGCGTTGGAAAATTTGGAACAGACAGTTCAGTAAATTTGTTTTTGTCTCCTCTTCCTTCAACAGAACTTTGGGGAGAGGGTTGTTTTGAAAAGACTGCAGATTTTCCGTATAAGAATTTGTTTAAAGATAAAATTATGTTTAGAAATCCCAATAATGGGTATGAGTATATAGGAACAGAGATAGAAGTCCCTAAACTCGGAATTAGATTACCTCATCCTGAGATGGTTCTTGTAAGAGATCAACTGATGCGTGAAGCTTCTTTAAATGCCATTACATATCTTTCAGAAAGTGTTGAAAGTTTAAGAAAAATTTCAGGAAATACAAAGTTATCCCGAAGTTTTGTTACATTATCACATTTGTCTGCAACTTCAAAGGCTCTGTACAATTTAACAAAAGAATCTCGATGGAAAAAATTAGAATTAAAAATAAAAAAAAGTGCTGTAAAGTTAGAAAAGAAAAAAAGACAATGACAAAAAAGATTTTACTGACAACGTTTACCCGACATGATGAGCCTCTTGGGATAATGTATTTATCCAGTGTATTAAAAAAATATGGGCATGAAGTTAGAGGAGTCATGACTGAAAAGGAAAATATTTTTGAAGCGGTAAAAGACTTTCGCCCGGATGTAATTGGATATAGCGCAATGACTTGTGAAAAAATGAAAACTTTGGAGATAAATGACAGATTAAAAGAAAAAAATAATTTTTTTTCCATAATTGGAGGGCCTCTGGCAACTTTTTCTCAAGAAATAATTGAGAACAAGAATGTTGATGCATTATGCATTGGTGAAGGCGAGGATGCATTTCCAGAATTGCTGAGTGCTCTTGAAAATAATAAAGATGCAACCAAAATTGAGAACATTCACATAAAATTAGAAGGAAAGATTTACAGAAATAATGTTCGAAACTTAATAAAAAATTTAGATGATATTCCTTTTCCTGACAGGGAGATATTCAAGGCACATAAAGAGGGAGGGTTGTATAATATAATCTCAAGCAGAGGATGCCCTTATAGTTGTACTTATTGTCATAATAAAAAGTTTAAAGAAATGCATCAGGGGAAGGGAAAAGCGATTAGAGAGAGGAGCATAGAAAACATAATTGATGAAATGAAACAAATTTCAAAAGAGAATACTGCTTCAAATTTTTTCTTTCAAAATGATCATTTTTTTTTAAACATAAAAATTTTGCAGGAATTTGCAAAAGAATACAAAAAAGAACTGAATATTCCTTTCATATGCGCTTTAAGACCCGAAACATTGAATGATGAAGAGTATGTCAAAACCCTGAGAGAATCAAATTGTGTTACAGTGTTTACCGGATGTGAAGCAGGGAATGAAAGAATAAGAAAAGAAGTGCTAAAAAGAAATATTTCTAATGAACAGATTTTGAAGGCAGCTGAACTTTCAAAAAAGTATGGACTTAATATTGTTTTTCAGAACATGATAGGAATACCTACTGGAACTTTTGAAAATGACCTGGAAACCTTGCAATTAAATATGCAGGCGAAACCATTTTATGCATGGGCATCAATATGTTCTCCTTATCCCGGAACAGAAATTTATAATACTGCAAAAAATGCTGGTTTAATTCCTGAAGGATATGAAAACCATCTTCAGGAGACATATCATTTCAGAAGTAATCTAAATATCCCTTATAAAAATAAAATTGACGTTCTTCATAAGCTTTTCGCGCTTGTTGTAGAATATCCAGAAATTTTCCCCGTATTAAAACAGGAGGAATTTTACAGAGATATTGACGATAAAAAAGTAGGGGATTTGAAAAAGATTTTTGATGAATTTAAGGATTACAAATATAAAAAATTTGATAATAAAGATGTCTCTCTCCCTGGAGTTGTCTTTGATTTTATAGAAGAAACAAAAAGGAAACTAAAAAATAATTTCAAATGAATAAAAAAATAGGTTTTATTGTTATGTTTGACATCTCTTCTTGCGGAGGAGCTCCAAAAGTTATACTAGACACAATAAAATCATTAAATTCAATTAACGTAGAAGTCCACTTATTGACTCCGTTTAGGTTGAATCATGCAAATATAGAAAAATGTTGCGGGCATGTTGAGATCAAAAAAATTTATTATCCAGATAAGATAAAATCTGTTTTATGCAAAGGAAATTTTCTCCCCCGCAGATTTATGAGAAAAGAAATTCAGCAGATGGCAAAGGAAGTTGACTTAATAATAGACATTGACGGAGGGATTATACATAAATATCTTCCAAAAAATTTTGATAAATATGTCGTTTGGAGATTTAGCGTATATTTTATATTTTTGACTCTTGATTGGACATTAAAAAGAAAACTAAAGGAGTATACAAAAATTTTGCTTGGTTCAAGAAGATGCATACCGAGTCAAAAATATAAAATATACGCTCATGATGAGTGGACAAAAAAAGAATTGTCAAAACATTGGGATATAACTTGCGAAGATATGTGTTTGTATGCAGGAGTAAAGATTGATGATTTTTGCAACAAAGAAATAAAAAAGAAAAAACAAATATCTGTGTTTGGGAGGATTACTCCAAATAAAATGATTGAAAATTCGATTCACATTTTTGCAAGAGGAACAAAAAATTATTCAGACTACCACCTAATAATTTTTGGCGGAGGAACAGCAGACAGCAAGGATTATATCAAAAAGTTGAATAAGTTAATTGAAGAATTAGAAATTTCTAAGAGAGTTACAATAATTGAAAGTCCTTCATTTGAAGAAATTAAAAAATTTTTGTCTGAGTCTAAAATAATAATAAATGCACAAAGTCCGATTAGCATAAGCCAGACTTCTATAGAAGCATTAGCTGCAGGGAATATTGTTCTTTCACATAAAAATAATGGAGTTTACACAGAATTGTTAGATGAGGGAAAATTTGGTTTCGGTTTTAACACAATAGAAGAAGGAGGAGAAAAATTGCAGGAAATAATTAAAAGTTTAGAAAACAAAAAATTAAGCCCATGGAAATTTTCTAAGAGGGCAGAATTTTTTTCAGACAGAAAACATTTAGAGAGATATCTTTATTATCAAATTT
>JAMCXF010000021.1 GCA_023475035.1 Candidatus Pacearchaeota archaeon | reverse complement strand
AGAAAATGTTGCACAAAATCCTGGTGTATAATTCCAACATACTTCTGTCATTATCTTCTACCCTTCTCGATCTTTCCAGTCCACAATCTTTCAAGTGGCTGATCATTTACTTGAATAACTTGGAATCTTACTCCAGGAATGTCTCCCTTACTTCTTCCCTGCTTTCCGCCGATTCTTTGTATCATAACTTCATCATGCTCGTCGATAAACTTCTGTGCGAGATTTCCTGGTATAAATGCGATAACAGATCTTCCGTTTTTCTTGAGCTGCACTTTGCAACATTTTCTCATCGCTGAGTTTGGCTGCTTAGCTTCTTTTTGAACCTTTGAAAGAACAATTCCTTTTGCCTGATTTGCGCCTTCAAGTGGGTCTGCCTTCTCATACAAATTAAGAGTTTTCGCAATGAACTTTTTGTCGTGCCATCTCGATTCTCTTCTCTTCTTAATCAATCGTTTTGCTGATTTTAATCCCATATTATTATAAAATATTGTTGAGAAATTGATTTATAAAACTTTCTTGTTATATAATTTTAAATTCTTTTCCGAAAAAATCTTTAATAATTTTCTGCATTTCAATTAATCTGATTTTCCCTCTTCCCATCAGCGTCGCTTTATTCTGCATATTTCCCGCTGTAAGAATTATTTCGTCTCCTTTGATTTCTAAATCTTTGAATGTCGCTGGTTTGACAATCGTTGCGATAAACCCTCTTGCATCCTGAAGTCCTCTCGGTGTTGGAATAACTCTGACTCTTTTCCCGAGAATCTCGCTGAGTCTGTTTATGTTTTCTCCGTCTCTGCCGACAGCTCTCATTACTAAAGGTTTTGGAACGCAAAAAATTATTGTGTTATTGTATCTGACAAAATGTCTTGTGTTTATCCTTGTAATTTTGCTGAACAGATTCAGATGCCTCATATCCTGCATATTAATTGTGCTAATCATGTTATCTTTGTGTAAGAGAAATTTGTTTTATAAAGTTTTAGTTGTTAATTAATTCCAATCTTTCACTTGTTTGTCTGCTCAACAATTTTTTTCTTCGCTGTCTTTTTTTCAGATTCTTCTTTCACTAAAGGTCCTATTACTTTAACAAGAAGTCCTGGAAGTCCTGTTCCTACTGGAACTGGCTGGTTAAGCATTATGTTTTCTATGACGCTGATTAACTTGTCCTTGCTTCCTTTGATTGTAGCATTGATGAATTGTTTTCCTGGAGTTTCGAAAGTTGCTCTTGCAAGTATTGAAGATTTCTGTGCAATAATTCCCATTCTTGTAACTCCCTTGATTTCTCCTGTGTTTGTCATTGCATCTGAAACTAGTTTCAAGTGTCTTTCATTGATGTCCAAACCCTGTGTGTTTATGACATTGTAAATTTCATCCATAATCATTTGTCTTGCTACTTCAATTCCGAAAATTTCTGCCATTTCGTAAAAGTCGTTTGAAATTACTCTGTCAGCGTCGACTTCTTTCATTTCAATTATTTTCTTTAGGTTTGTTCCAAGAGTAAGAACAACGAAATCCTTTTCTCTCTTTACAATAAGAATCTGCTTGACTCCTTTTACTCCTGAAATTATTGTTTTCTTCAGCTTTTCTTTCATTTGATAAATCTCTTTGAATCCAAGCTCAGAAACATTAAGTGTGATTGATTCTTCTTTTTCTTTTGCTGAAAATCCCAAGTCATTTAATCTCTCGACGATAGTTTTAACTGAACTGTGAGTTTGTTTAAGGCCTTTCTTATCAATTTTTATTTCTATTGTCTTGTTGCTGAAATTAAGATTTATTTCAGATGCAATTTCTCTTAAAGTTACTTCTTTTATTCTTTCAGCGAAAACTTTTGCATCTTTCTCGTTGTTGAAATCTTTGTTTAAGAAAATTTCCATTTTTGGAGAAGATGGTTTCTTTCTTGCGTCGAAGATTTCAATTAATCTCGGCAATCCCATTGTAACCTGCATTTCTTGGACTCCTGCGAAGTGGAATACATTAAGCGCCATCTGTGTTGATGGTTCTCCGAAAGATTGCGCTGTTACAATACCAATTGCTTCTCCAGGATTAACTTGTTCTCCCAAGTGAAGTCTTGAAACGTCCAGTCCGTCGTCTCCATATTTGTATTGTATAACATTATTGTTGCTGTCTCTGATTGTTCCGTCGTATTCAACTCTCAAATCCTGAAGTGCATTTGCCAATCTTCTGTACAAGTATCCTGATTTAGGAGTTCTCAATGCTGTATCCATAAGTGAGTCTCTTCCTGTAACTGCACCGAAGAAAAATTCATCAGGTCTTAATCCTCTGATAAATGAACTTCTGATAAATCCTCTTGACTTCGGAGACAAATCTCCTTGTTTGAAGAATGAAAGTGTTCTGTTGTTGTAACCAATATCAATTCTCCTTCCCCACAAAGCCTGCTGTCCTACACAAGAAGCCATCTGAGTGATATTCAAAATATTTCCCCCGCCTCCTGATTTGATCATGTGGCTTACAGGATTTTCCTTAGGGAATTTTTCTTTGACAATTTCTCCAATCTTTGTTCTTACTTCGTTTAATGTCTGAAGTATTTTGATTTCTCTTGATTCTTCTTCTGTCTTTCCAGGAATTCTTTCAAGCTCTCCTCTGTTGTATTCTTCAATTATTTCTTCTGTTTTCTTTTCAGCTTTCTTTATAACTTCTTCACCAGCGTCGATAACTTTCTGGTCGAGGTCCAAATCTTCAACTGAAATTGTAATTCCTGTATCTGATAAGTATCTGACTCCCAAGTTGAAAACTTTTCTTATTGTGTCGAATGTTTCATTAATGCCGACATCTTTTTCAAGTTGCTTGATTAATTCTCCGTCTTCACTTCCGAACAAAGTTTTGTTGATAGTTCCCTTTACAAGTTCCCCGTTTTTAATCTGGACAGAGTCATTTGAGAAATTAACTTTTGGCAAAATTGTTGAAAATAATTCTGTTCCCTTTATTGTTTTCTTGGTTATTTGGGAATCAATTCCTGATTTGAAAAGAATTTGGTTTGCATACTCTCTTGTGAATTCCTCGTCGCCAAGAAGATAATTTCCTGTAATTGCGTCTCCAATGCATCCTATTAAGTTTGTATTATTCTTCGGAGAAATTAAATTTCTTTTTACATCCAAAAGTATTTTTGCTTCTGCTCTTGCTTCTTCTGTCTGAGGCGAATGAATATTCATTTCATCTCCGTCAAAGTCTGCGTTATAAGGAGTTGCTACAGCAGGATGCAGTCTGAAAGTTCTTCCCGGCAAAACTCTGACAAAATGAGCCATAAGACTTCCTCTGTGCAGGGAAGGGTGACGATTGAAAAGAACAACATCTCCGTCCTGCAAGTGTCTTTCAACTTTGTATCCTGGAGTTAATTCATTGATTATTTCTTTCTTCAAGTCAGGTGTGATTTTCTTTCTTTTTCCGTCGGGTCTTATCACGTAATTTGCCCCAGGATATTCTTCTGCTTTCTCAATTAATTTTTTCAGTTTTTCAATATTCAAATCAGTAACACTTTCAGCAACAGTTACAACTTTGGCAATCTCAAATGGAATTCCTACTTCATTAATTGCAATTGAAGGGTCTGGAGAAATTACTGTTCTACCTGAATAATTAACTCTCTTTCCTGCTAAGTTCTTTCTTATTCTTCCCTCTTTACCTTTTATTCTTTCCATTATTGTCTTCAACGGCTGTCCGCTTCTGTGTCTTGCCGGAGGAATTTTAGCGACGCTGTTGTCAAAGAATGTTGTTACGTGGAACTGCAATAAATCCCACAAGTCTTCAATAATAACTCCTGGTGCACCTGCGTTAAGATTTTCCCAAAGTCTTTGGTTTGCTCTTATGATATCAGAAAGTTTGTGTGTCAAATCGTCTTCACTTCTTTCTCCTGATTCAAGAATGATACTAGGTCTGACTGTTACAGGCGGAACAAGAAGCATTGTAAGAATTGCCCATTCAGGTCTGCAGGTTACTGGATTAACTCCGATTTTTTTCAATTCTTCGTCGGGAATATTAACTAAAGTTTCTCTTATTTCTGTTGGGAATAATCTTGTTTTTCCTATAAGGAAATTAGTTGGCTTGTCAAGTTTGACTTTTTCATGGACAGCTCCGCAGTAAGGGCATTTCTTTGCATCTTTTGCTTTCTTTGCTCTTTCGCTTGGAGAATATTTTTCCAAATCTTTTTCTGAAAGAAGCAATTTACCACATTCCTTACAGAAGCATCTCAATCCAAGTTCAATAAGTGAAACATATTTCAGATGAATTACAGGTCTTGCTAAGTCAATGCTTCCTGAATGTCCAAGACATTCTTTCAATCTTCCTCCACAGGTTCTACATCTGACTCCAGGGTCAATTGCTCCTAATCTCAAATCCATAAGTCCTCCATCAACAGGATATCCGTCGATGTTATACAATTCTGGCGTGACTATCTTTGCAGATGAAATCTTTTTTATGCTCTCAGGACTAAACAAAGAGAATCTTATCTCTTCTACTCTCTTCTTTACGGGTTTTCCTTCTATCATTTTTATCTTATTATTACCTCTTTACCATTTTGTTTTGCATATTCAACAAACTTATCTCTTTTTTCATTTTTATGCATTGGAATTGTTTCAACTTGAAGAGTATCAATTAAATCTATTTTTTTGTAACTTAATTCTTCCATTTTTTCTTTTTTCTTTTTATCAAATTCATCAAATAATTCATGGTCAAGTCTTATCACAACTTTTCCTTCTAATGTTAATGTTTCCTGAACACTATCATAAAAATCTTTGCCGAATATATGACTGTCTATATACAATCCTACAATTTCTGGGTAATCGATATTTTCTCCGTAATTATTTGACATAAATTCTTTTTTCATTTTATTCGTATTTGTTTTTTAGTCCGAAAGTTGTGTGGATATGCAATCCTTGCAATTCTTCAAGTAACAACTTGAATGCATAAGACATTTCAACTGGTTCGATGTCTTCGCTTCCGCACATTGGACATGTTAATTTATTTCTAATATTGTCGTCGACACCAATGCTTCCGCACTTTGTACAAATCGGCAATACAACTTTGTCTGAATCATATCTTTCTTTCAATAACAGAGAAGCTCCGTGAGCAACTAATGCTTCCTGCTCCATTTCTCCAAGTCTCAATGCTCCTCCTCTGCTTCTACCTTCAATTGGCTGTCTTGTAAGAAGCGCAACTTTTCCTGAAGCTCTTCCGTGCATTTTGTTTCCTACCATGTATTTCAACTTCAGATAATATAAGTTACCGACGAAGATTTTTGCAGTCATTCTCTTTCCTGTGATTCCGTTGTACATTGTTTCTTTTCCATCAAATCTGAATCCCAAACTTCTTAATTGCTCTTCAAGTTCTTTCTTTCCTACTCCTGAGAAACTTGTTCCGTCAACTGTCTCTCCGCTCAGGCTTCCAACTTTTCCTGCAATTAATTCAAGCAGATAACCTACAGTCATTCTCGACGGCAATCCGTGAGGGTTGAATATAACATCAGGCCTTACTCCTCTTGATGTGAATGGGAAATCCTGCTGAGGAATTATCATACCAATGACTCCCTTCTGTCCGTGAGAAGTTGCAAACTTGTCTCCGATTTCAGGAATTCTCTGGTCTCTTGTTCTTATCTGAACAATTTTGTTTCCTTCTGAATCTTCTGTTATGAAAACACCGTCGACAGTTCCTTTTTCTTCCTGTCTCATTGTCACGCTTGATTCTTTCCTTGTCTTGACTGAAATTTCTCTTGCTTCTGAAAGGAATTTAGGAGGAGAAACTTTTCCAATCATTACTTCTCCTTCTCCGATGTCTGCTTCAGGATAAACTATTCCGTCTCCTTCCAAGAATCTGTAACTTGCTTCTGTCTTGTAACCAGAAACATCTTTTTCAGGAACAACAATTTCATCTTTTAATCCGCCTGCATAATTCATTTCAATTGCAGAATAAGGACGGAAATAAAAACTTCTTCCGATTCCTCTTTGCAGGCTTCCTTTGTTGAATACTAAAGCATCTTCCATGTTGTAACCTTCGTATGTCATAACAGCGACGACAAGATTCTGTCCTGCTGGATAAGTGTTAAGTGTGTCGTACATGAAACTTCTTACAATTGGTTTTTGCGGATATTGCAATATAGAAACGTCTGTGTCAAGTCTGCACAAATAATTTGCAGAATAAATTCCAAGAGCCTGTTTTTGTGTCTTGCTTCCTCTGTTAAGTCTCGAACTTTGGTCGTGGTTTCCGTATGGAACCAAGCTTGTTACAACTCCAAGCAAATCCATATGGTCAATTTCCAAATGAGTGTGTTGTGGTGTTAATTCTTCTTCATATAATGCAACAAGGGCATTTTCTTCTTCAGCAGCGTCGATATATTCGATTATTCCCTGCCTCAATAAATCTTCCCATCTTAATTCTCCCTGTTCAACCTGAACTTTGTGTTCATTCTTTAATCTTGCACTTCCATTTTCAACAATTATTACAGGCCTCAAAACTCTTCCAGGTTCTGTAGAAATTAATACTGTCTTGAATTCTTTGTCATCTCTTATGCTCATCTGCACAGGCAATCCGCCCATTCTTCTTCTTTCTTTTACTTTTTTTACAAAATCAGCTGTATCTTTTACATTTCCTATAAATCTTCCGTTGAAGAAAACATCAGTACCTTCTGTTCCTTCTTTGTCCATTCCAATCTGTTCCAATTCTCTGAAGAATTTTTCCACGTCAAGCTCAACTCTTGTTGATATCTTGCTTAAGATTGCAAGATTTTTTCTCAGTCCAATTTCTGTTCCTTCTGGTGTTTCAATAGGACAGAATCTTCCGTAGTGGGTAGGATGAAGTGTTCTTGCAAGGAAATTTTCCTGATCAGAAGGCAGCATACTTGAAACTCTCTGCAGCTGAGAAATTGTAGCGAAATAATTTGTCTTGTCCATGTTCTGTGTAACTCCGCTTCTTTCTCCTGTCCAGCTTCCTGTTGCGATTGCAGACTCAACTCTGTGTGAGAATAATGTTGATTTAGCGATAACTTTTATTGAAAAGAATTTTTTTCTCTTTGATGATTTTTGTATTGAATACTGAATGTCTCTTATAAGAATTCCAAGGTTGACTCTGAAAAGGTTAGCAAGCAAGTCTCCTGACAGTCTTACTCTTTTGTTTGAATAGTGGTCCTTGTCTGTTCTCAGCTTAGGATTTTCTTTGGCAATCAAAAATTGTTTTATAAGTTTGCAGATTGTAACTGCCTTGCTCATTCTGTTGTCTTTCTTTTGCCCGATATGAGGAAGTAAATATGAATCAATCCTTTGTTTTATTCTGTCAAGAATTTCTTTCTTTGTTCCCTGAAGCCCTGTTTTTTCAGCAATATACATCATTGCATCTTCTTTTGTTGCAAGGTTTACAAATTCGTAAAGATTAACAATGACGCTGTCAGTTTCCTTTCCGATATATTTCATGATGTCAGATTCTTTAACAAGTCCAAGTGCCTTAAGCATTACAATAGCAGGAATGTCCTTGAATCTGCTGAATGACAAATCCAATAGTCCTTCTTTGCTTTCAGAAATTGTGATAGGAATTCTGTAAGTTCCTTTTAGTGAGAATAATCTGAGTGTCAGGTTTCCCTTGCTGTTTGTTTCAATGAATGGCTGATTTTCTGCCAAATCTTCTGCCATAACCATGACTCTTTCATTTCCGTTTATGATGAAATATCCTCCAGGGTCTAATGGGTCAGAATAATTTTCAACAAGCTGGTCGTTATTCATTCCGTAAGTATTGCACGCTTTGCTCTTTACCATTATAGGAATTCTTCCGACTTCAACTGTTTCAGAATCAACCTGGTCTCCTTTTCTTATTGTTATTTCAAGAGTTACAGGAGCAGAGTAAGTAAGATTTCTTAATCTTGCTTCAAAAGGAAGTATGAAAGAAGAACTGCCGTCAGCTTCAATCACTTTTGGTTTTCCTATGCTGACTTTTCCGAGCGAAATTTCAAATTCTTCATTGTTCATGCTTTCTGAAATTTCATCAACAATTTCCTGCATTCTGTGGTCAAGAAATTCATTGAAAGAAATTATGTTTGATTCAACTAATGAGTGTTCTTCAAGATATTTTTTTACAATCAGGTGATTATTATTTTTCATCTTAAACAACAATCCTGAAATATTCTCCGGACTTTCTTTCAATTTTAATTATATCACCGACGCTGCATCCTTCAGGAAGTGCCGCATCGCTGGAAAAAATTTTCGGCAATTGTGCCTTTGACACGTTTAATTTTTTAAGAAGTTCTTCTGTTTCTTTTTCATTTAGTTTTATGTGTTTTGGTTGGAGAATATGCATTGTTTTAGCTAATAAATTTATGTCCCGGACGCCTAAACTTTAACAACTTAGGAATAATAAAAATCAGCAAAATTTAATTTAAAAACCTTTTGGTTTTATTTTGTTCATAGTTCTCTTTAAGAAAAATCTCAGTCCTTCAATGGCCCCGAAGGGATTTGAACCCTCGACACCTGGATTAAAAGTCCAGTGCTCTAACCAGGCTGAGCTACGGAGCCAGATTGATACTATTTACTAGAAAAATTGATTTAAAAAAGTTTGTTAATTACTTCAAATCCCACTCATCTTTATATTTAAGATATTCCTGATAATCTTCAATATCTTTTTTTGACATATATCTTATTTCTCCTTCCTCTTCTCTTTTTATCGTCATCTCCTGAAATATATCTTGAATCAGAGGAAGCATATAATCTCCGATTCTTATACCCTTTTCAGTAAACAATATCTCGCCATTCTTTTTTATTACATCAGCTAATTTTTTCATTTTTTAAATCAGTTTTTTCAGTTTATGTTCTAATTCATCAGCATCCATTGCTCCTACGAACTGCTCGACTTTTTTCCCGTCTTTCAAAAGAACAAAATTTGGAATTGAACTTACGCCGAATTTTCCCGCAAGAGCTTCATTGTCGCTGACATTAACTTTTCCGAATTTTATTTTTCCTTTAAATTTCTCGCTGACTTCGTCGACAATCGGCGCCATCATTACGCACGGCATGCACCACTCTGCAAAAAAATCAATAAACACAAGCCCTTTTTTTGTAAAGTCATCAAATTCTTTGCTTGTCAATTCAGGAACGCTGTCGTTATTTGTCATCCTATATGTGAATTCTAATTATTTATAAAAATTGTTATTAACTGCCTGTGCTCCCAAATCCGCCGTTTCCCCTTTCAGAATCATTCAGTTCATCAACTTCTTCAATTTTAATCTCGGGGTAAGGCAAAACCATTATTTGCCCGACTCTCTCCCCAATCTTGTAAATATCATTTCCATTATTCTGGAATCTTAATTTCAATTCTCCTCTGTATCCTGAATCCAAAACACCGACAGAATTTTTCATCATCAAATCTTTGTTGGAAACACTGCTTCTAGGAAAAACCAGCATAACATATCCTTTCGGAAGTTCAAAAGATAATCCTGTGCCGTATTCAATATACTTGTCTGTTCTCGTCATATTCTGCGCAAAAACATCCATCGCAGCATCTCCTTCTTTGGAATACTTCGGAAGAATTGCGTCTTCATAAATTTTTTTTATTTTTATTTCTATCATCAGGCGTGACTCCTATTTTAAAGGAAGGTTAAGCGAAGGAAACCTTGGTGTCCTCGCTCATCTTATCTTCGTGTTAGGCAGATATTTTTTTGCTTCAATTAAACATTCATCCAATAATCTTTTAGGTGTTTTCAAAAATTCTTCAGGAAGATTTTCTCTTGCAAATTTTTTATCAATCATTTCATTCTTGTCTCTTGCAATAAACTTTTGAAGAAAAAATTTATGAAACTTATATCCTGTGTAATCACAAATCATCTTTGCTGTCTCGCCAATTTCTTTTGGAGTCATCCATCTCACTTTGCTATCTTCATATAACGGAACAACGGTTGTTCTGAATTCATAATCTGGAAATAATGAAACAGCACCAATCCCTTTGATAATCTCATCCCTTTCATCAACAAAATCTTTCCCAACTAATTTGGCATATAAACTCATCGGCCCTTTCACATCCATTGCGACATAATCAATTAATTTTTCTTCCCTTAAGTTTTCCAAAGCATTGAAGTTGCTCCCATTTGTGTCGAGTTTGACTGCAAGTCCTTTTTCTTTTATCTTTCTTATAAAATATTTCAGGTCTCCTCTTCGTGTAGGTTCACCTCCGCAAATTACAACTCCCTCAATCCAATCTTTTCTCGGCTCAATATAATCAAAAATTATTTCTTCGTCAAGTTCTTTTTTCATTTCAATAATCTGTTTTGCATGACACGTCGGGCAGCGATAATTACATCCCCTAATAAATACAATTGAAGAAATCTTCCCCGGATAGTCGCTTAAAGTTTCTCTTTGAAAATCAGATATTCTCATTTTTTATAATAATTTCTTATTGCAGATTCAACCTCTCTGGGGTTTATAGGAATTGTTGTTCCGTTTTTCCCAACTGTCTGCCCTTTGTAAATAATTTTTGAATTTTCATCAAGAACAATAAGTGCAGGAAGCTGAGACAAATTCACATCGCTAAGCATTGCATTTGTCAGCCCGTCTTCTTTGTCAGCTTCATATGAAATTATATGGAACTCTTTTCCGTATTCTTTTGCGAGATTTTTATAATTCGTTACTTGTTTCAAATCATTGCACAGAGGACATTCTGATTTCCCTATGCTGACTGCTGTAATTCCTTTATGGGGATTTTTTAATACAGGGATTTCTATTAATTTTGATTCAGGATTTAACACAGAATAATTCCCTCTTTCCCTCGCTGAAAGTTCACCGCCTTTCCCTTTTGATTTGTTCCAGTCTTTGAATGGGTCGCTGTAATATCCGACAACTCTTGTTGCCCAGTTTATTGAACTCTTGTCGTCATTGCCGCAATTAGAGCATTTTTCAATTAACCCTCTTGTTGTTGTTCCGCATTTTTTGCAGATTGTAAATTCAGGGCTTACAACAATCTGCGCAGTCTGCGTTTTCTCCCATGTTTTTTTCACAAGAGCATAAATGCTGTCTGCATCAGGTTTTTCTTCTCCTACAAAAGCGTGCGTGATTGCGCCTGATTCAATTGCAGGATGGAATTTTCCCTGTAGCTGAATTCTTGTTATCAAATCAATAGGAGCATCTGCTCTTGGATGAATTGAATTGGAGTAATATGTCTTGTCATTTTCAATGTCTCCTCTGACAAATTCTTTTGACTCTGGATATTTTATCAAATCTGTCTTGCTCAATCTTCTCGTCGCTGATTCTGCAGGGCTTTCCTCAAGCGAGAATTTCATTCCAAGTTTTTTCCCGTAATCTTTTGCCGTGACATTCATATGAGCAATTGTTTTTAGAGCATTGTCTCTGAATTCTTCAGGATTCATTTCATGAAGCTCTTTTCCCGTAATGCATTCCATGGCTTCATTCAATCCAATCATTCCGATTATGTATGTTGCTTTGTTCAAATCAATGTAAGGTTGCCCGTCAAGACTTTTGTGCCCTGTCTGCCACTGAGGTCTCCCTGGTTTCTGCAGTGATTCAATGTATTCTTTCTTTTGCATATGCGCTTTCACTGCAATCTTCATTGTCTTGTCAACTTCTTCCAAAAATCCTTCAAGAGTCTTATTTCCTTTTCTTGATGCTCGATATGCTGCCTGAGGCAAATTGATTGTTACATTCTGGAATCCGCAGAACCTCATTGATTCAGGATGTTTCAAGACGTAATTATCGTCGATAACTGTTCTCAATCGACAGCACGCCGCAAGTGAAACTTCATCCCTGTCAAACATAAAATAAGGAGAACCATTATGACTCGCAACTTCGCACGCCTGTCTTAAAATTTCTTCCTGTTCAGGATCTTCAAATGTAGTCTTATCTATGTGCAAATCGCATTTAGGAAAAGCAAATGGCTGTCCGTATTTATCGCCCTTTCTCCAAACTTCCAGAAGATTCTTTGTAAACTTTTTTGAAGTCTTGTCAAAATCTCCGTAAGTTATCGGCTTCTCATTTTCATCCAAAAACCATTCCTGCACAAGTTCATTTTTTTCAATTTTCTCTCTCATTACAACTCTTCCTGATTTGTCTGAAAGTTCAATTAAGCGATATCCGGATTTTGTTTTTTCTTCAAGTTTGCTTTCTTTAAGGAATATTGTTTCCCCGTCTTTTTTGATTCCATATTTTCCTCCTGGAAGAACAGCAAGAGTATCTTTCATGTAAGCAGGAACTCCTGTATGAATGTTAAAGTCAATGAATAATGTCTGTCCTCCTCGTGAAAATGCATTTTGCGAAGCAGCATAAATTGCTTCCTGCCCTCGCA
>JAMCXF010000028.1 GCA_023475035.1 Candidatus Pacearchaeota archaeon | reverse complement strand
CTTAAATCCAAGCCTGATTGCAAATTATTCTTTTGAACTTGCGCAAATATTTAACGAATTTTATCATGCATGCCCTGTTATTAATTCCGAAAATGAATCCTTCCGGCTTATGCTTGTTGATTCGTTCAGAACAACCTTGAAAAATTCCCTTTATCTTCTCGGAATAGAAGTGATGGAAGAAATGTAAAGAGCAAAAATTATTTAAACTATTTTTCTCTTAATATATCATAGGGACTTAAACCAAAAAAAGGAGGTAGAAATGGGAAAACAAGTTAAGAACATTTTGAATATCGTTGCGTGGGCTACAGGCGTGATTGTATCACTTGCAGTAGGTTTTGCAATGATTGGGGGTTCTTTGACTATTCCTTGGCTTGACGCTGTCGGTGCCGGAATAGTTACAGTTATAGCTGGCTGGGTTGTTGTAATCACAACAATAATAAGCGCAGTAATGGCTATCCTCAAACAATAAAAAAACTTTTTATTTTTTTATTTTTATTTTATTAATTTTAGAATTCTAGTAAACTTTTATTTTATCAGAACAAGAATTATTTCACAGCTTTCAATTCTTTCCACATCATGTCGAACATCTGTTCAAGTGCCTGAGCAAAAAATTCAGTATTTACCCAGATTCCAACATCATAATTTGGGTGGAATTTTTCATCGTCAAGAAGCATGAACATTAATTGATTTCCGTCAATAATAACAAATCTGGCTTTCATTTTTCCTTCAATATCTTTTACTTCAGCAACTTTTTTGAATTCTTTTGCAATTTTTATATTGGTACTGTCAACAGGAGCAGCAATTCTTATCTTTACTCCTCTTTTTTTGCATTTATCCAGTGTCGGCATAAGAACTTCCATCTTTCTGTTAAGTCCGTCTCTTGTCGTGATTATTGTGATTGATTTTTCAGCGCCTCTGACCATCATATCAATGTGATTGTAAAGATTTTGTCTCCCTCTAAGGCTTCCTGACAAGTCAGATGGCTCAACAAATTTGATTCCTTTTGTAAACAAAGAATTCAATTCACCAAGAACTTCATCATCGTGGAGCTTCTCAAGTCTCTCTGTTCTTTCTTTTGCATATTTCACAAGATTCTTTTTTACTCTTTCAATAACTTCCTCTGGCTTTAATGCAACAAACTTAATTGGCTTCCCGAGTTTCATAAGGATAAATCCTTTTTTCTCAAGACTTTCAAGAATATCATAGGTTCTGCTTCTCGGAACATCAGAAATATTACTTAGTTCTCCTGCAGTCGATGTTCCTCGAGAAAGAAGTGCAGTCCAAACCTTTACTTCATAAAGATTCAAATCGAAAATTTTTCTTAATCTGCTCAAAAATTCGTCCCTTACAATCATTTTATTTCCTGTTTGATTTTGTTTTTAAATATTGTTATGATAAAAGAGTAAATAATCTGTTTTACTGATTGGTAGCTATTTTTTTATAATAGCAATATTTCCTCTTTTATCTTTAATTTTAAACTCGATATTCTTTTTAAATCTTTCCTTGCCAGTTGTAACATTTTCAGGAAAAAACTCAATTGTCGTCGAATTTGTCCTCTCCATGATGAAATTTTTCCACTTGTCAAGAATTTTTTTCAATTCTTCATCGCTGGAAATGTAAAGTGCAATTTCATTTTCTTTTTTCAGTCCAAGTTCTTTTCTGTATGCCTGAACAGCCCTTGACATTTCTCTTGCATAGCCTTCTGCTTCAAGTTCAGGAGTAAGTTTTGTGTCAAGTTTTACGGAAATATCTTTTCCTTTTGAGAACTCTAAATCTTTTACATTCAACTGCCCAATAATTATTTCATTCATTTCTTTTCCTAACTTTTCATCACAGGAAATCTCTGCTTTTTTCAATGGCCATTTCAATCCAATTTGTACTTTATCTCTTTCCCGTAAACCGATTTCAATAATTTTGGAAACAATTTCAAAATCTTTTTCTAACTCTTTGTTAATTTTTTTCTTTTCTGCTTTTGGCCAGTCAGAAAGATGAACTGATTTTTTTGAAAATTCCTTATAGATAAATTCTGAAATATAAGGTGCAAAAGGTGCAATCAAAAGTGAAATTTTTTCAAGAATTTCTCCGATTATTTCTTTGTTGTCATCTCTGTCTCTTGTCATCTTAATATATTGTCTTGAAAAATCATTTATTACAAATTTTGAAATTATCTCAAATGGTTTGTTAAGAGAAAATTTGTTAAGCTCGTCTGTAACTTCTGCAATCACCGAATTTAATCTGCTCAAAATCCATTTATCTTCTATTCTTAATTTTGTTTTTTTATCCTCTAACTGATTGTGATAATTATAACAATTATACAAAACCGTAAGGAAAGGAAGAACTTCTTCTTTCATCAAGTCATATGAGAATCTTTTTTGATTTCCCATGTCAGTTGTGCAGAACTGAAGTCGCACTGCATCAACTCCTGTCTTGTCAATTATTTCCCTCGGCTTTATAATGTTCCCTTTTGATTTCGACATTTTTTCTCCTTTCTCGTCGACAACATGTCCTGCGCAGATTACATTTTTGTATGCAGGCTTCTTGAATAAAATTGCAGCAATAACATGCAGGGTATAGAACCATCCTCTTGTCTGATCTATTGCTTCGGAAATGAAATCATAAGGAAATCTTTTTTCAAATTCTTTTTTGTTCTCAAATGGATAATGGAACTGTGCGAAACTCGCGCTTCCTGAATCATACCAGCAGTCAATAACATCAGGAACTCTCGACATTTCTTTTCCGCATTTGCATTTAAGTTTTATTTTGTCTATCCATGGTTTATGCAAATCAATCTCGCCGCTGATTTTTTTTGTTGCATTATCTTTTAATTCAGCGACGCTGCCGATAACTTTTTTCTCTCCGCATTCGCATTTCCAAATCGGCAGAGGCGTTCCCCAAAACTTGAATCTCGATAGCGCCCAGTCTTTTGCGCCTTCAAGCCACTTTCCAAATCTTCCGTCTTTAATATGCTCAGGAACCCAGTTTATTCCATCATTTAATTTCATTAATCTGTCTCTTATTTCGCTGACTTTGATGAACCATGAATTAACCCCATAATAAAGCAAAGTCGAATTACATCTCCAACAAAAAGGATATGCATGAGTTATCTTTTCAACCTTGAATAATAAATGCCTTTTTTTCAAATCTTCCTTGATATCTTTTTCAGCTTCTTTGACAAATCTTCCTCTCAAAAATTCTGGCGCAATGTCAAGGAATTTTCCGTCCTGTCCGACTGTATGAACCTGCGGCAATCCAAATCTTTTACCGACGTTATAATCATCTTCTCCGTACATGACTGCAGTGTGGACAATTCCCGTCCCTTCTTCAGTTGTCACAAAATCTGCAGGAATTATTTTGTAAGCTTTTCCATTTTCTAACTCTCTAATTTTATACAATGGTTCATACTCAATTCCAACCAAATCCTTTCCTTTGATTTCTTTTTCAATTTTATAATTTCCTTTTATAAGATTTGTTTTTGCTTTTCCGAGAATTAAGCTGTCTCCGTCTTCAAGTTTTATTTTTACATAATCAATTTCAGGATTTACTGCAAGAGCAACATTTCCTGGAAGTGTCCACGGCGTTGTTGTCCATGCAAGAATATATTCATTATTTTTTCCCCTAACTTTGAATGCAATGTAAACCGATTCTTCTGTTACATCTTGGTAACCTTGAGCAACTTCATGGCTTGACAAAGGAGTTCCGCATCTCGGGCAAAACGGCACAACTTTATGTCCCTCGTAAAGCATCTTTTGATTGTAAAGTTCTTTCAGGCTCCACCAGATGCTCTCAATGTAATCATTTTCCAAGGTAACATAAGGATTTTTCAAATCAACCCAGTAAGCTAATTCTTCTGTAGAAGCATTCCAGTCCTTGATATTGCTCCAGACACTTTCTCTGCACTCTTTTATGAATTTGTCAACTCCATATTTTTCTATTGCTTTTTTATCTTCAAGTCCTAGCTTTTTTTCAACCTGAACCTCAACAGGCAAGCCGTGGCAGTCCCACCCGCCTTTTCGCGGAACAGAAAATCCGTTCATGAATTTAAATTTGCAAATTATATCCTTGAAAGTCCTGACTTCGAGATGATGCAATCCCGGAGGAGCATTCGCAGTTGGAGGTCCTTCAAGAAAAGAAAACAAGGGTTTTTTAGGGTCATTTTGGATGGCTTTTTCAATTTCCTTCTTGTGCTTTTTCCAGACTTCTCTTGCCTCTTCTTCTATTCTCTTGAATTCGTACATACTATTCTTTATTCTCTGAGATTTTTAAAATTACCCCAAAAACCATTTCTCAAAAATAATGTTATTAATAAGTAGTAAAAAAGATAACTTTTATAAACTTCATTTAATGGATGCGATTATGAGTCAATTAGAAAATGAAATAAGAGAATGGCAACAAAAAGAATTGGATAATTACTGCAAAGTTTGTAAAGATAATTGTTGCAATCTTAACAAACACGTTCTTACTATGGGAAATAATAATCTGTCTCTCTTTGAGGAAAAAAGAATTCCTGTCTATAAATCCAATCAATTCAAAAATTTATATTCTCGTAAAAAAAATAAGAAATTAATTCTAAAAGATGGTTCTCAAGTTCCTGAACTTTTAATTATTGAACTTACACATGGAGATTACGGCTGGTTTTTGAAGGGTGATGCCTGCCCTTTTTACAACCCAAAAAAAGGATGCGAAGTGCACGAAGATTCAAGAAGACCTTCATGTTGCAGAGATTATCCCTTGGAGTTTCTCGGGTATAACGAATTTACAGGAAAAATATTAGATGTTCGGATTTTGAATACCTGTGAATATTTTAGAAAGGATGATGTTAAATCTGCTTTGGTAGAAAAATTTCCTGTAAGAATAATTCATTAAAAATTCTTCAAGACTTCTTCTTCAATAAAATGTAATTTTCCAGGAATAATCATGCAGTAAGGTTTTTTTATTTCAATCTTTTTCAGCCTGTTTACCCCGCCATAAAATATTTTACTGTCTTTTGTCCCGAATCTCGAGCAGACAACAATATTTTCAAATTTCAACTTTTCTTTTTTTGCAGATTCTTCCAACTCGCTGATTGCATCTTTCAAGTCCAATCCAATGTCAATCAAAATAAGACTGTGTGAGTTTATCTTCTGATTTTCTTTTACAATTTTAAGGAAACTTGTCGGTTCATAATTTTTTCCCCATTTAGGCATGCTTGTAATTTTTCCGAATTTGTAAATCTGCAAACCAGTTTCTGCGATTGCATCAAATATTGAAGCTCCATAAATTATTTCGCACCCGATATTTTTCTTTCGCGCTTCTTCAATCAGGGAAATGTGCGTCGTAGCTGTCAGAGGGCTTCCATAAACAAGAAGTGCAACATTTTCTTTCTTTGATTCATCAAGCAAAACTTTCATGTCTTCAACAAAATTTCTGTCAGCAGGAATTATTTTCTTATCAATTATTTTTTCCAGCTTTTCAGAAGAATAGGGAAAATCAACAGTGTAATTCTCGAGATAAACTTTCTTGCATTTTTTCAAAACTTCAATTCCTTCAAGCGAAATTCCTTTTTCGTTAAGTCCAAGTCCGATTAAATACAACATTATCTTTTCAAACTCCTGCTCGTTACAACTGCAATAAAAAGCAATCCGAAAAGCAATGCATCATTCCCCAAAAGTAAAAATGCAACTGCTCCAAGAGCGCTTAATAGTATGATTATTTTAAAAGTATTTTTTCTTTTTTTCAGTTCTTCTTTTGTCGCTTTCGCAAGCAGATTCCCGAGAGGAATCCCTAAAATTAAAACGCCTATCCCGATCAATATTTGGTATAATTCCTGCATAATAAACAAAAGAAAAATACATTAATAAACATTCTTCTTAACGATGTTCAACCTCGTGTTTTTTGAATTTTGTATTCTAAATAGCATCCAATTCCTGTTGAAGTAAGTGCTCCAACAATCGTTCCGAGAGCTCCAAAAATTCCGCCAATTACAACGCCCCCCGGTCCGCAAATTATTCCACTTTTTACAACTTCCCAATAATCTATATAATTTTTTTCAGGTTCTATCTGCTCAAGAGAGTCTAAGAAATCTTCATAATCAATCTCTTTTTTTTCAGTTGAATCCAAAAAATCTGCATTATCAAAAGGAATTTTTTGCCTTTCTATTTCAATTAAATCTTCAATTGCATGCCTCATCTATAATGCACTCAATAAATATTTTTAAAGATTTATACTCATCAAATATTATGTACAAAAATTATTTGATAGTTGCAAGCAAGCTTGACAAGGCAGGAATAAACATAACAACTCAGTTAAGCCAGTTTGGAAATATGAATTTTTATCTTGTTGAAAATGAAATAATCTTTACTGAAAACCTTGACATGGAAAAAATAAATAAGTATGATTTTATCATTTTTGCATCCCGTCATGTTTCTGAAAAAGGAGAAAAAACGCTTTCTGTTCACGCGCCTGGAAATTGGAATCAGGCTAAGTTCGGCGGAAAAGAAGGAAAGGTTTGCAAAACTTCCGCCTTTTTCCAAAAACAGCTTTTTGAAAAACTGAAAAAAAATATCGAAAAATTTGATTTAAGAAAATACGATTTGACTATGGAATGTACTCATCACGGCCCTTTGATAAACAAGCCGTGCGTCTTCGTTGAAATCGGAGCGACAGAAACAGAATGGAAAGACAGGAAAGCAGGTTTTGTAGTTGCAAAAGCGATTCTTGAAACTATGCAGGAGTTCAAGCAAGACCCTTACAATGAAGTTGCAATAGGAATCGGCGGCCCGCATTACTGCCCTGGATTCAACAAAATACAAATGAATTCAAACGTCGCAATTTCTCACGTAATTCCTGAATACGCTTTGCCGTTGACAGAAGAGATGGTTCAGGAAGCAATTGCAGGAACAGAAGAAGACATCGATATGATTCTCCTTGACTGGAAAGGGCTGGGAAATTCAGAAAAAAGACAGCAGGTTATGGATATCGTCAATAAATTTTACATTCAGAAAAGAAAGACAAGCGAGATACCGAAATAATCACTTTTAAATATATATTTCACCTGCATATTTCATGGACAAGAAAATTGAAAAAAAACTTTCTGCACTTGACCCAAGGTTCCAGAAAAAAATTCAGGATTTATTTCAGTCAATAAATGAATCGGTTTCTTTGCTTTATGAAACAGCAACTCACGACGAAAAAACAGGACTATACAACAATAAATTTTTTGAAACACTTTTAGAAATGGAAGTTGAAAAAGCAAAAAGAGGACAGCAAAAACTTTCCTTGATTATGATTGATATAGATTTTTTTAAAATGATAAATGACAGATACGGGCATATAAAAGCCGATGATTTATTAAAAAAACTGGCTGATGTAATGAAAAAAAATGTCCGAAAATCGGATATTGTTTCAAGATTCGGCGGTGAGGAGTTTACAATTCTTTTGCCCGAAACAGATTTGGAAAAAGCAAAAACATTTTCACTTAAATTAAGAAAATTAGTTCATGCAGATAAAACTTTGAAAAGATATAATGTCACAATAAGTGGCGGAATAACTCAATTCAGAAAAGAAAAAGACAATCTTAAAAAGTTTAAAGAAAGAGCAGATAAGGCTTTATATCAGGCAAAACATAAAGGCAGGGATATTTTTGTTGCGGTGGAGTAATTAATTAGGAGTTCTTGATAATAATCTGTGATATTCACTTATGGGGATTTTTATATAATTCTCATCATCTGGATTTTCATATTCTTTTTTTGACATATGAACAAGAACTCCTTTTTCAGAATAAATTTTTTTATTATTTTCTTCACTAAAACTTTTTCTCATTGAATTTTCTAAATCCCCTTCTAAAACTACTTTCCCATCTTTCATAAAAACAGGACCATTCCTTCCTTCGCAGGTGTCATATATCTTTTCCACAATTTCTAAGGACAAAATTTATTTTTAAGGATTTGTATTGTCAATAACAAACTTTAAATTCCCTCAAAAATAAAGATAATCATCTGTGCCCACATCGCATAAGCTCAGATTAGGAAAATCTTGGCAAATACTCGTGGGCAGGAAAACTATGCCCACATCGCATAGTGGTATTGCAGCGGATTGCTATTAAAGTGACTTTCCCTTCGGGTTGAGAGTCCACCTCGCTTCGGCGATCAAGGTTTTGTCTTCCCTTCGGGTTGAGGACATGCTTTCTTCGGAAAGCCTTGCTCTTTGAGCAAATATCCGCGCCCTTCGGGGCTCGCAGGTTCGATTCCTGCTGTGGGCGTTTTATTAAAAAATAATTATCGAACCTGGAACAGGTACGATTCCCGAGCGATTTCGCGGAAGTAGGGTCAGTGATGTGCAAGCGAGGTCGCAAGTTGTCTGTGGGCGTTTTCATTTTCAAAAAAATTTAAAAACTGATTTTGAATTATATAATTATGAAAAGAGGGAAAGGAAGAACTTTATCTAGAAAATCATCTCTGCGTCAGAAGTGGATATGCTTTTTGGAAAATCTGAAAATGAATAAAACTCTCGGAATATTAATTATTTCAGACATTTTTATCCTTGGAGGATTTGGTTTAATTACTCCTATTCTCGCTATTTTTATTGAAGGCGGACTTGCAGACGGAACTGTATTCGCTGCAGGAGCAGCAAGCATGATTTGGTTTTTCACATATTCAATTCTTCAGATAGTGTTTTCCTACAAATTCAATCCCAAAGACAGACTGTGGATGTTAAGACTCGGAACAATAATAATCGCGCTTGTTCCATTCGGATATATGTTTATGACGTCAGTAAATCACCTTTACATAATTGAATTTTTATACGGAATTGGTGCGGCTTTTGCCTACCCGTCATGGTCAAGTTTATTCACAGCTCATCTTGAAAAAGGAGCACGTGGTTTCCAGTATTCTCTTCATTCGTCAGGAGTCGGATTTGCAGCTGCAATAACTGCAGGAGTCGGCGGTTGGATTGCTGACAATTTAAGTTTCAGCTTCGGATTAATTAACCTGACAGGTTTCCAGATTGTATTCTTATTGACGGGAATAGTTTCTGTGGCGGGATTGTTATTCCTATTTAATATCGAAAAGAAAGCTTTGAAGAGAACATAATATGAAAAAAATTTCTATTGGGTATATTTTTAATGAGATCAATCCGAAAAAAGAGGATAAACTTTTTGCAGAACTGGCAAGGGAAAAGGGAATTAATCTGATAATGATTAACACTGACAAATACCTTACTGAACAAGACATAGAAGAAAAAGTCAAACCCTGCAATATTCTTTTCAATAACAGCACAGAGAATATTTCAATGGAAGTTGTTAAAACAATAGAAGAACTTGGGAAGAGAGTGATTGAACCTTCTGAAAAATTTTATTACTTCGAAGACAAATGGATGTTCTTCCTGAAATGTTTCAAGCATAAAATTCCTACCCTTAACAGCATTCTTCTTTCGGAAAATATTCCTGTTGCAAAAAAAGAATTGATTGCTTTCAATAGCTGGCCCGCAATTATGAAAAGAGTTCAGGGAAATAACGGCGAATATGTTGACATGGCTAAAAATACAAAACAGGCAGAGAAAATAATAAAAAAATTCTGGAAACGGGGTTCTGAAAGACTGCCGATTATTGCTCAGGAATTTGTAAGCTCCCCAAGTTATAGAGTAACTGTCGTCGGAAACAAAATTGTCCAGACTGCAATAAAAAAAGGAACTGGCTGGAAAAAAACAGGCAACCAATCTAATCATATAGAAAAATTTGAAGTCGACAAAAAATTAAAAAATCTTGTTCAGCGAACTGTAAAAGTTTTCAACATAAGTGTTTGCGGAATTGATTTATTGAAGAGAGGAGATGACTGGCTTGTCCTGGAAATAAATGCACAGCCTGGTTTAGACTTTTTTATTCACGACAGAAAAAGATTAGTCGGGGAAATTTTAGATTTCTTAAAAAAACAAGTAAAAGACTAGATAGCTTCTTTGTACAATTTTTCCAGTTTCCCGATTTCTTTCAAATTAATTTCTGCAATCAGCATACCTTCTCTGTCTTTTATATCCTTTATAACTTTATGAGGAGAGCAAATTGCAGAGTAAGGAATCAAATCAATTTCATCTTTATTTTTCGCAGGATTGCACAATGCAACAAAAAAAAGATTTTCAAAAGCTCTCGACATTATTAAGGATTTCAAAGTTTGCATTTCTCTTTTTTTGTGTCTTTCGTTATACACCATTGGATGATGCGCTCTTGCTTCATACTTCCAGTAAGTCGGGCAAAAAATTATTTCAGCGCCTTTCTTTTTCATTTTCCTGAACAAAGTAGGGAATGCTATGTCCCAGCAAATCGCCATCCCAATTTTTGCAAAATCTGTTTTGAAAACTTTAACTTTCTTTCCTGCTTTTACATACGGAGAGTCTCCCATGATGTTTATTTTTCTGTATTCTCCTGCAATTTTTCCGCTGCGATTAATCAGCACAGCAGTGTTGTAAACATTAAATCCTCTTTTCATGTCATCATCAATAATGCACCAGATAGAATTTTTCCTGCACTCTTCCTTTATTTCATTTATCAGTCTGTGATTAAAGCTCAAATAATTAGTTGTTGAAATGCTTGTTTCTGGAAAGCAGATTATGTCAGCATTTTTTTTCTTGGCCAGCCGTATATACTTTTTTATTTTGTTAACATTGCTTTTATCAGCAGTGTCGTAATATTTGATTTGGGCAATAGCTATTACTGGATTTTTCCTCTTTTCAATTTTTCCTCTTTTCATTTTCTACCATGGTAGGTTCTTTTTTAAAGAACCCCCTTTTCATAGTTAATTAAGCAATTTTTGATTTAAATATTTTCTTGATAGAAACTTTTAAAAGAACACAAGAGTGTAATATTTTATAGCGGGGTGGAGCAGCCTGGAGTGCTCGTCGGGCCCATAAGTAAAGCCGTGGTTTTACATTCCCACACTAACGCATGGGAAACCCGAAGGTCGTGTGGTTCAAATCCCACCCCCGCTACTTATTTTCTCAATTAATTTTAAAAACCATCCATTCCCTATACCGTTATGCTAACACTCGGGATAGACGACGCTGGGAGAGGGCCTGTAATCGGTCCTATGGTTCTTGCAGGATGTCTTATTGATGAAGAGACAGAGAAGAAATTTAAAAAAGAAGGAGTGAAAGATTCAAAGCAGCTGACTCCAAAAAGGAGGGAAGACTTGGCAGAAAAGATAAAAAATTCAGCAGAAACATTTGAAATCGCAATTGCTTATCCTGACGAAATTGACGGAAAAAATCACGACGGAATAAACCTTAATGCTCTTGAAGCTATGAAAATGGCAGAAGTAATAAACAAAATAAACAAGGGGTTCAGCAAAATAAAAGTAATAATTGACTGCCCGTCTGTCAACATAGAAAAATGGAAAGATTTCCTGAAAACTAAAATTAACAATCTTTCAAATCTTGAAATCGTTTGCGAGCACAAGGCAGATGTAAATTACGTTGCCGTTTCAGCTGCATCTATACTTGCAAAGCATATTCGTGAAAAAGAAATGGACAAGCTAAAAGAAAAATTCGGAAAAGAAATTGGCTCTGGATATTGCTCTGACCCAAAGACATCTAAATTCCTTGAAACTCATATGAAAGAGCACAGCGACAAGGGAATTTTCAGAAAAACCTGGGGAATCTGGAAAGAAGCCTGCGCAGTTTCAGAACAGAAAAAATTGTTTCAATAATTTCTTAACCTTTAAAAAATCCCTTTTCTTCTTAGATAAGTTACAATGATGTACATAAAAAAATTAGTGGTGCATGGTTTCAAGAGTTTTGTAAGGAAAACAGAAATACCGCTTTCCCCTGGAATTAACACTATTGTCGGCGCAAACGGAAGCGGGAAAAGTAATGTGTCTGATGCATTATGTTTTGTTCTTGGAAGATTGTCAATAAAATCAATGCGTGCTGCAAAAGCAGGAAACTTGATTTTCTTGGGAAGCAAAGTTGCTGCTCCTGCAAAAGAAGCAATGGTTGAAATAACTCTTGACAATTCTGACAGGATTTTTTCATTGGACAAAGATGAAGTTTCTATAAAAAGAATTGTAAAAAGAAACGGACAAAGCATTTACAAAATAAATGACGAGGTTCAAACAAGACAGGAAGTCTTGTCTTTGCTCGCGCAGGGAGGAATAGACCCAAACGGATTCAACATTGTTCTTCAGGGAGAAATTCAGAATTTTGTAAGAATGCAACCCGAAGAAAGAAGAAAGGTTATCGAGGAAGTTTCAGGAATTTCTATTTATGAAATGCGAAAAGAAAAATCTCTTTCAGAACTTGAAAAGACAGAAGAGAAATTAAAAGAAGTCTTGGCTATTTTAAGAGAAAGAACAATTTATCTTAACAATCTTGAGAAAGAAAGACAGCAGGCTCTGAAATTCAAAAAGCTTGAAACCGACGTAAAAAAATTCAAGGCTAGCATAATCTATTCTGACATTTCCCAAAAGAAAAAAATTCTTGATGATGTAAACTCAAAAGTTGCGCAGAAGAATAAGGAAATAGAAAAAGAAAAAAAATCAATCTCTGAATTGAGGGCAATTATGGAAAATCTCGAATCTAAAATATCTTCGATAAATTCTACAATTCAGAAATCAACAGGACTTGAACAGGAAAGACTTAATCAGGAAATAGCAAATATCCGGGCAGAACTTGCAGGAATGAATGTTCGTCTTGAAAATTTTGAAAATAAAATTTCTTCAACCTCAAAAGAAAAACAGGAGCTTCAGGAGTCTCTTAGAAACCTTGATTTAAGCATGAGGGATTTGCAGAAGCCTCTTTCAACTGCGAAAAATCAGAAAGAAATTGAATCAAAAAAACAGGAACTTGAAAAACTTGAAGAACAGAGAAAAAAATTTTACACTCTGAAATCCGAATTAAAATCGTTAAAAGAAAGAATACAGGACAAAAAATCAACTCTTAACTCTTACACAAATGAATCTGAATTTTTGCTTAAGCAGATAAAATCAATATCAGAAGAGTTGTTCAATCCAAAAATAACTACCGAAAAAATTGATTCGCTTAAACTTGCAATTGCAGAAAAGAAAAATCTCCTTGAAAACCTTGCGAGAAAAGAGATTAGCCTGGAAAAGATTTCAGGAGCAAATGAATATGAAATTGACAAGCAGAAAAAAATGATTGAAAAAATTTCCAAAATGGATATTTGCCCTCTGTGTAAAAGCACGATTACAAAAGAGCATATTGATTCGATGCATTCGGAAATTCACCAGAAAATTTCCTCATTGAATAAGGAAATAGAAAACTCTGACAGAGAATTAAAGGAAATCTATGCTAAAAAATCCATGCTTAATCAGGAAATAGAAGAATTAAATGCAGAAATTTCAAAGGGAAATTCTGACTTGCAGAAACTTTCTAATGTTCACGAGAAGCAAAACCATATAAAAAATATTCAGGAAAAAATTGATTACA
>JAMCXF010000018.1 GCA_023475035.1 Candidatus Pacearchaeota archaeon | reverse complement strand
CTGCAGTTTTTGCAGACGCGTCTTGCTTCCCGCAATAATTTCCTTGATTTTTCTCGGTAACGGTAGGATTCCTTTAATTTTTTTACAGCTTCATTTCTAAGCGCATGAGTTCTTTTTTGTCTTGCTTCTTTAACTAATCTTTTTGCTTTTTCTCTAAGTTTTTTTGCCGTCTGTATTTTTCTTGAAATTTCTTGCTTTACAGATGCGCTGATGTAAAGTTTGGGTTTGGGAGCAAATAATTTTTTAAAAAATCCTGTTTTATGTTTTATTATTTTCTGTTTGTGTTTTTTCTTTCTTATTCTTGAAATGATTATCAGTACAGATAAAACAGCAACGGCGACAAGCCCTGCGACCATTGCAATATTTTGCGGGCTTAGTTCAAATGCAAATTTCTTTTCTGTAAAAGTGTTAAAGATTGCCTCGCCCTGTTCTATTCTTTCAAGCTGAATTGTTACAATATACTCCCCAATTTCAAAAGTTTTTGTTTCTCCAACAGAGATTTCTCCCTCTATTCCATAAAAATTAAATCGTGCAGAATTTTCCTGAACTTCTAAAATGTCTAAAGCATGAGTTTCACCTCCAACATCAACATCAATGCTTTCCTGTTTAGAAGGAGCTCCCCCTGACTCTGGAGATGTTGTTGGTGTCTCAGGCTGTGTTGTAGGCTGTGAAGGAGTTGTTGTTCCCCCAGAAGTTCCTCCACCCGAAGAGCCGCCTCCACCGCCCCCTCCTCCGCCATCTCCTCCTCCGTAAATAACTGAATAAGTAAAATTACCAGTAAGAGAATTTCCTGCAGTGTCATATATAGTACATGTTGTTAAGAATGTTCCAGCACTTCCTGTTGTAGGATGTTCTACAAAAACTATATTTGCAACTCCTGAAAGGGCATCATTACCGCTGCAAGTGCAGGTAATTAATTCTCCTATGTTTACGCTCGCAGGATTGCAGGTGAAGCTTATTGTCGGATCTGTATTGTCAATTGTAAAGTCATCACTTTCTCCTATAGAGAACAAATAATTGGAATCATATCCAAAAACATGAAAGTTATAAATTCCATCAGGAGTTCCTATGCTGTTCCATACAAAACTAAGATTGGCAGAATTATTTGCAGTAATAACAGAAATTCTGCTGTCAGTATAATTAAATAAAGTAATATTGTATACAATGATAGGATATGCGTTAGGAGAAGAAGCAGCAGTATACTCAATCGTAATATTTTCCCTATAACTTTGGTTTATAGGACTGAAAACATCAGGGCTGTCTGGAGGCAATCCTGATAAATCAATTAAATCAGATCTCAGTCCTGTGCAATTCGTAGTGGGGGCAGTACTTCCATCGGCACATGCGTAATACCAAAATCTGTCTGTCCCATCATATTGATGAAGATGTGCATCAACAGTTCCTGAAAAGTTAGCCCAAGTAATCCCAGCTCCGCCATTCGTATCCTGCTGAATTGTATCTGTTCTTGATATACTCGATATGTAAGAAACATTCCATGCAGATGTTGCGCTAGTTCTTCCTCTTAGTAAAAAATAAGAAGTATTTGTGACATACACCCCTCCAACTTGCCCCGATGTTATATTTATTGAAAATGGAATGACATGATGTCTTGAAACCTGATGGCTATGATTAAAAGGTTCTGACGCAAGCATGTTGTAAAAATTAGTGCAAAAACTAGAAGTTAAAGGATCAGCATTTCCAACATAAGATGAGTTGCAGTAGTAAATTCTCAGGCTTAATGATGAAGCAGTCTGATTTTGTGCATATACCTCAAGGAAAGAATAATTTTTCTTATTTGAAACATTAAAAAATCTGATTTTTAAATAAATATCATCATCATTAAGATTAAAAACAGAATGGGTAGCTCCCTGCATTATTGTTTCGTTGTAGTTATATGTCGCAGGATAAATCTGATCGTGAAATAATCGGAATGTGAAAGTATCACTGGTGTTAAAAGAGTAATTCCTGCTGTGAAACCCGCTTAATAAAGTTCCATTGGTGAAAAAGAAATTTGTATCGGCAATACTTGAGTTAACTTTGTAAAAGATTGTTATAGTCGACAAAGTAAGAGAAGCGGGATCAGAGATGTTATAAGTGATATTTAATGCTCCTTGAAGAGCGTTTGTCGTAGTCAAATCCGCAGGAACCTGTGAATGAAAAAAATTCACGACAGCAATAGCAAATCCAATCAGAAAAAAACTCACAATTATGAATGATAAAATATTCCTCTTTTTCATGTAAAATTAATAGTGTCTAACTTTATATATTTTTTAATCAGCCAGAATAAAATCAAAATAGCCACAAAAAGGTTTTTAAACTATTTCTTGATTTAATTTGAATGACAAAAGTAAGAATAAAGCTTAACAGCACAGACATAGAAATGCTTAATGCTATTTGCGAATCTATCAAGGATATTGCAAAAAAATCAGGAGTTCCTATTTCAGGCCCTGTTCCATTGCCTACAAAAAAGCTCAAAATCACAACAAGAAAATCTCCCTGCGGAAACGGAACAGCAACATTCGACAGGTTCGAAATGAGAATTCACAAAAGATTGATTGATTTGCCTGCTAACGAAAAAATTCTTCACAGCATTATGAAAACATATATTCCAAAAAACGTTAATATCAAGATAGAAATGAAAGATTGATTCTGAAATATATTTTCTATTATATATTTATTTAAAAAACATTTTTCTCTAGTTGATTAAGAGATGAAAAAAGATGGATGTAAAATTAGCAGGTTTTAATGTTGACAGAGATGCTATAGATGAGTTAAAAAAAATTCTAAGTAATGATGAATTATCTAAAGAAAATCGTTTGACTGCATTAAACATTGTGTCAAATCTTACCCCTGAAACAATCTGTGCTTCTTATGCAAGAATTTCAAGAGACCCGAGAGTTATTTCGGAATTAAGAGCAGACGCAAGAAAAGATGTCGAAGCATCAAGAAAATCAAACAAGGCAATAATTTTTACGATGGGGCACAAGTCAATTGCAGAACACGCAAGATTTAATTTTGACATTGTTGGAATATCAAGAAGAGCTATCGAGGAAATAGAACAAAATAGGCTTGATTCTTATACTGAAAAATCGCAGAGATATATAACAATGGAAGGAGATTTTGTTCTTCCTAAAGAGATTAAAAATACAAAGTTTGAATCACAATTTTTAGAATTAGTTGAACTGCAGAATAATTTTTATAAAAATAATCTGGAAAAAATAACTAACTGGCATCACGGGCAGGATTATTCTAAATTATATCCTACTGTTGGAGCAAAAGATGAAGAAAAACAAAAAGGAGTAAGAGAAGGTTTGGGAAAAGAAGATGCAAGATACTCACTCGGACTTTCAACTCAGGCACAGTTAGGAATGACTATTTCAGCAAGGACACTTGAGAATATGATTACAAGATTGCGAAGTTCTGATAATGAAGAATTAAAAGAAGTCGGGGAAAAACTTTTCGCTGAAGTTGACGGAGTTGCTCCTTCGGTGATTAAATATACTCAGCCAAGTGATTATTTTGCAAAGACACGCCCAGAGTTAAAACAGTTCGTTTCGAAACTAATTGAGGAACACGGAATTCAGCAGTTTGTAGGAACCAAAAGAGTAAACTTGTTTACCAAACGTGAAAGAGATGATTCCATCATTGCAGGATTAATTTTTTCATCAAGTCATCTAAATTATGGCAATTGTTTTGCTATTGAAAGAGAGATGTCACAAGAAGATAAAATTTCTCTGTTAAAACAAACAATGAAATATCAGGAAAAACACGACCCAATGTTAAGAGAATATGAACTTGGAGACAGAGTTGCTGAAATGATTATGAGCTCTTCTGCATTTGCCCAGATGAAAAGGCATAGAATGAATACCTTGATATCACAAGAATACAATCCAGAATTAGGATTGACTGTTCCGGAATCAATAACAAAAACAGGATTATCTAAAGATTTAGAATATGTTGTAAAGAAATCAGTTGAATTGCACAACAATCTTTTATCAGAAGGGTATTCTAAATCTGTTGCTGATTATGTTTTGACAAACGCAAACAGAAGACGTGTTTTATTTGATGCTAATAACAGGCAGGCTCACGCATTTTGCATGGAAAGAGAAAATCTTGCAGCGCAATGGGACATAAGAAAAACAGCAAATGAGTATCATAGAGCATTGCAAGAAGTATATGGTGGTTCCTGTTTAACAACAAGAGTTCTTTGCGGAAAGCATGAATTTGATGAAGTAAAGAGAATGTCACAAGAATAAAATGGAAAGAGGAAAATTATTTGTAATCGAAGGAACTGATTTTTCAGGGAAGAATACACAAACAAAACTTCTTGGTGAGAGACTAAAAGCAAATAATATCTCATATAAAACAATGGATTTCCCCCGCTACGACACTCCAACAGGAAGAATTATAGGACAATGTTATCTTGGTAAAGAAAAGGATTATTGGACAGGAGATTCGGGCTGGTTTGGTGAAGCAGATTCCTTAGACCCAAAAGTTGCATCTTTATATTATGCGGCAGACAGAAGAGCAGCTATTCCGGAAATTAATGAAATATTAGATTCAGGAACTCATTTAATTCTTGATAGGTATTACCAATCAAATATGGCTCACCAGGGAGGAAAAATAAGAGATTCAAAAGAAAGGTTGGAATTATTCAAATGGCTGGAAAGATTAGAGCTGGAACTTTTAGAATTGCCAAAAGAGGATATAACAATATTTTTGCATATGCCCACAGAAGTCGCTGTCAAATTAAGAAGAGATGAAAAAAAGGATCTTCATGAAAAGAATTATGGGCACAGAAAAAGAGCAGAAACAACATATTTGCAACTTGCTGATTTATATGGCTGGAAAAAAATTGAATGCGCTCCGAATAATAAAATCAGAACCCCCGAAGATATTGCTGAAGAAGTTTATGGATTTATCAAAAAAATATAATCACTCGCCAAAAATATCTTTTTTAATTATACCTTTACCTTAGAATCAGGAACATTTTTTGAATGAACATTTAACTGTCCATTTTGCAGACAATCCCAGCAAGTGTGCACAGAACCGTCTTTTTCTTTTACAACCCCTGTGCCGTGGCATTTCTCGCATTCAGTCATGTTAAAATTACAATTTAAGTGTTTTTAACCTTAATTGTGTTTCAGAATATAGCAATCTATTTAAATAAACTTTTCTAAAATCTTTTATGGCAGATAAAGATGTCGGAAAAATAACAAAGGGGGAATATCAGGGAACAACAACAGACATTGTCGTAGGAATAAGAGAATATAACGGAAAAGTCGGTGTTGACATAAGGGAATTCACGACAAGCGAAAAATATACAGGGCCTACAAAAAAAGGATTAAGAATCCCTGCTGAAAAATTTGCTGAATTCAAAAGCATGATTAACTCAATTTCTCAAAGCGACTTGCAGGCATCAGGTTCAGGAAGTTCTGAAAAATCTTTATCTCAGAAGAAGTTTAATCCTCAGGAAGAAATTGAAGATTACTGAAATTAATTTCTCCATAAGCTTTAAAACTATATTCTCATTTTATTTCTTATGAGTAATTTACCAACAATAATCACAGTTGTAATCGTTTTAGCAATAGCAGGCGGAATAATTTACTTTCAAAATAACTTAACAGGAAACCAAATAGATGCCCCTTCAGAAAAAGTTGCAAAATGGATAGGCGAACATTCAGAATTATACGTTCAGACAGGATGCTCGCATTGCAAAACTCAGGAAGACTTGTTTGGTAAAAATGTGAAATATTTGACTATTTATGACGGAATTAATACAGAAGACAGGCAGAAATTCATTGATGCAGGAATTGAAGCAACACCAACATGGATAATCAACAATGAAAAATACGTCGGAGTTTTGTCAATTGAAAAATTAAAAGAGCTGACAGGCTACCAAGATTAATAAATAGTTGATTGCTATTTTATCAATGGTTGACATAATAAATTTATGGAAAATAACTTCTCTCGCTCTCGTAAATTCAGTCAATCCCTGCCAGATTGCGATGCTTGTTCTCGTTCTCATTACAATTCTGACGCAAAATAAAGAGAACAGGAAAAAAATTTTATTTTCAGGATTTGCTTTTATTTTTGCGGTTTATATCGGATATTTATTTTACGGGATAGTTTTAGTTCAGCTTTTTGCAACATTCACAGAATTGCTGAGGCAAAGTTCATTTTATATCAAATATGTTTTCGCTGTAATTGCAATGCTCGTCGGAGGTTTGCAGATTAAGGATTTCTTTTTTTACAAGCCAGGAAGCTTCGCGACAGAAATGCCGATATGGATGAGAGCAAGAGCGAAAAGAGTTATTGAAAAAATCACATCTCCTGTCGGTGCATTCCTAGCAGGTTTTGTCATAACATTATTCCTCGGCCCCTGCACAATGGCGCCTTTGCTCGTCGCCACAGAAACATTATCCGCATTAGGATTTTTCGGCGCCTTGCCGTGGCTTTTATATTTCAACTTAATCGCAGTCCTTCCATTAATAGCGATTACATTAATTGTTTACAAAGGATTCACGACAGCAGAAAGAGTTTCAGAGTGGAGGAACAGGAACATAAAGCTCCTTCATTTAATCGCAGGAATTTTATTTTTCGCAGTAGGATTGGCGTTGCTGATGGGTTGGCTGTAAAATATAAATTCTTTTAAACTTCTTTTTTTTAGGTAATCATATGGGTGTTGAAGATTTAGTAAAACTGAACGACAGAATATTGGATGAGATTAATTCTAATTTGACAATGTTAGGGACAGTTTTGAATGATAAATGCAAAGATGTGGTATATGCAAGTTCTCCGATTACAACAGGTTACAGAATGTACAAAGTATTTGAAAAGTATAAAATAAAATCTGTAGAAGAATTAAAAACAATTAACAAAGACTTATTCAAGCACGAAATAATGAACGAAAATATTCTGGAAGGGATTTTATTTAAGGAAGAGTTAGTAAAAAAAGGACACCACTATGTTATTGCGCCAGGGGAATTTTTTGCAAAAGGCTGGACTCAGGAGCACTACATGTCGCTATGGGAAAAAGTCATAAAAAAATTCAGCAATACAGTTTGCTTTAATGATAATTTTCAGTATTCAAATGGATGTGTAGGAGAATTAATTATAGGAATAAAAAATAATAAGCAGTTAAGAAAAAGAAAAGATTTTTCTGTGATTGATGTTAAAAAAGAACTGAACAATGTAAGAAAAGCAATTGATCACATCGACAAAATTGGCGCAGACACAAAAACATTATCCAACTTGTACTTGGAACTTAAAGATTTAGTTTAATATTTATTTTCTTTTCTTTCTTGTAACTTTCTTTGTTTTTCTCGTCTTAGAAATCTTAATCATCTTCTTAACTTTTGAATGCTTTGCTTTTCCGCTTTTGCCTCTTGAAGTCTTCCCTTTTTTTCTCGCAACTCTTTTTTTCGTTACTTTTTTCTTCATTCGAATATCGCTGACTTCTGGACTCAGTGAAGGTAGTTCCTTAAACAAATACTGATGTCAATCTTAACCTATCAATTTGCTTTAAAGGTTATCTTCTTCGCCCTATAACTTTGCTTAACAGATGCAGATTTCGTATGAAGAGTTATAGTCCAGTCTTCATATTAATAGTTGAGCATCTGACAGAGGCTGTTATAATAGCATCCTTTTCAGGACAACTGATTTATCCTAATCAGCTCTTCCTTTATTGTATAATCGAATATATATTTTTTTCTGACTACTTTTTAATGAGAATATCAAAGAGAATATTAGTAAGACGGCATCAGTTCACTGTGTCCGAATTGGATAATCAAGTCAATTTTCGGTTTTAATTTTCCCAGTCCTGTTGGAGTGTCACAAGCTCCGTAGCATGTTCCTTCCCAGATTAAAAATTCCGCATTTGTTTTTTCCCGAAGAAAATCCACAACAGAAGTTGCATAAGGTTTCAAACCATCAGGAAATTGCAACAAAACAAGTTTTGCTTTGCTTTTTTTTATATCAGAAATTATTTTTTCCAGTTCAATATCATATTTTTCTGAAATTTCTTCTATTGATTTTATTTTCATGTATCCCTATATAAATTTTATCTTTTATATTTTTGCATTAAAAATATTTATATATTATTAAAAATTTTTATTAAAATGGAAGAGATTACGCCTAAAAGAAGTAATAAAAAAGAAATTATAATTTTTATTCTGCTTGTACTATCTGTATCTGCAAATTTTTTCTTCCTGGTAAAATTAAATTCAAATGTAGTCTCAAATGAAGAAAATTTCAATCTTATTGTTCCCTCGGGGAAAGAAATAATTATAGATTCAGATATGGAAACAGATTGGATAATCCATTATGAAGGATTAAAGAGACTTTTAGAAGAAGAAATAGGAAAATATAATGGAACAGGGAAAGTAGGATTTTTCATTCAAGACATAAAAACAGGTGCTTGGCTGGGAATAAATGAAAAAGAAGAATTTGCGCCTGCAAGTCTGTTGAAAATTCCGATTATGATGTCGGCTTTAAAAAAAGTTGAAAGAGGAGAAATAACATTAAAAGATGAGGTAATGATAACTAAGAACGATTTTGACCCTTTGTACGGAAGCTTGCATAGAGAAGGAGAGATAAAAATTAGTATTCTTCAGCTTTTAAAAAAAATGATAATCAGTTCAGATAATACTGCTAAGAATGCAATAGTAAGGCAATTGTCTGACACAGATATTGACTCAGTCTTTGTCCATATTGGGATTAAGGATCCATTCTTAACAAATCAGGAAAATGTTATATCACCAAGAGATTACATAAGAATTTTCAAAAGTCTTTATTACTCAACCTATTTATCGCGTGATTTATCAGAATTTGCCCTTGATTTAACAACAGACACCTCAGAAGAAAGCTTGATCTCAAAAGGAGTTCCTTCAGAGATACAAGTTGCTCATAAATTTGGCGTTGCAGGCGAAGAAGAACTTCATGATTGCGGAATTGTATATCATCATAAGAATCCTTATTTTATATGCGTAATGACTAAAAGTTTGGGTTTTGAAAAAAGTAAGGAATTAATAGTTAATCTCTCAAAAAAGGTTTATGATTTTGTGAACGTATAATTCCAAAAAGTTTAAATAATAAAATCCCTTCTTTAAATTAAGAAAAAGAGGCGAAAGATTCAGTCAAAGTTAATCTTCGGATTTTACTTTACTGCTTTTGACGCCTTTCTTTTTCGTTCTTTAAATCTAATCAGAAAATTTATATATGCTCCAATATATATGATAATATGCGAATAAAAAAGGGGTTGGAAAAAAAATTAGTTGCAGCCACTATAACAATTGCATTAATTATAGGAATTGTTTTTCTTGTTCAATTGAAAAAAAATGTTGATGATTTTGATTTCGACGCAAAATATTCTGTTGCTGCAAATGAAATAAAATATAACAATGTTGAAGGTTATATCGCACGACCGACTAAGATAGGAACTTTTCCCGGAGTGGTAATGATTCACGAATGGTGGGGGTTAAATGAAAATATAAAAGAGATGGCTGAAAAACTCGCCTCTCAGGGCTATGTTGTCCTCGCTGTTGATTTATTCAACGGAAAAGTAGCACAGAATTCTCAGGAAGCTCTTGAAATGGTAAGCTCATTGAACAAAGAAGAAGCAATTGAAAACATGAAAGATGCAGTTTCATTCCTAAAAGACAAGCAAGATGTTTCTGGTGTAGCATCTCTTGGCTGGTGTTTCGGAGGAGGACAGTCATTGCAGCTTTCATTAAATGAAAATTTGGATGCAACAGTTATTTATTACGGCAGTCTTGTAACAGAACAACAGGAATTATCCAAGATTGAAAGTCCTGTTCTCGGAATTTTCGGAGCAGAAGATACATCAATCCCTGTTGAAAGCGTGTATCAGTTTGAAACAGCACTGAATGAATTGGGAATTGAAAATGAGATTTATATTTACGACGGAGTAGGACATGCTTTTGCAAATCCGTCAGGAATGAACTACGCACCTGAAGAAACAAAAGATGCGTGGCAGAAAACTCTTTCTTTCCTAGAAAAAAATTTGTAATCAGAAAATAAGATGCGCTTTGATGTAAACATACATTAATTCAGAAAATAATCCTCCAATAAACCATAAAGGAGCAAAATCTAATCTCACAATTCCTTTGTAGTTATATTTTGTATCAGAAGAATAATTCCACGGAATAACTCGGCATCTTTTCAGAAATAACCCCGAGGTAAATTCAAGAGAATAAAATAAAATCATATAGGCAAATCCCCTCAAAAGAATATGGAAATCAGAAAAGTAATTCAGGACAAATAAAACAATAAAATAAACAAAACCATAAACAAAAAACATCCATATTGAAGAATTTCCTTTCAGGCAGATGTCATTTTTTTTGTTTTTAAAAGAGCTTAGTGAAGTGCAGAAAACTTCCAGGGCAACTCCAAAAAATCCGAACAGGATAAAAAAGAAAATATGCTCTTCTATAATCATATTCTAAAAATCCTCCTTATTAAAGTAAAAAATTTGTTCATTTTAAATTCTTTTAGCTTGATTGCTTTCACAGGACAAATCGGAACGCAGGAATAACATGCAATGCATTTTTCTTTGTAAAAATTTAATTTGTTGTCTTTTATTTCAAATGCTCCTGTGGGACAGCGCGGAACGCAATTTCCGCAAAGATTGCATTTTGAAGTCACTCTCGGCAATGCGTAAGTCCGTGTTATCAAAGGAGAATCTTTCCCTAAATCAGCAACAGGCCCTTTTTGCAATTTTTCAAAAATAATTTTTTTAAATTCGCCAATAGCGTGAACTTTTTTAACATCTATCAGTTTTCTTTTTTCTGCCATAGTAATTGTAGTAATATTTTCAGGGGAATAGCCGATAATCTGGCAGGCAATAACATCAAGAGCAATTGGATTCATTGAAGCGAGAACATATCCAATTTTTTTCGGCTTTCCAATAACAGCAGCAGGCCCGCCATCAAGCCCGACAACAGCATCCATAACAGACAGTATTTTCGGGTTGATATTTTCGTAGACATCGAGCAAAACTTCTGCGAACTCATTTATGTTTTTTGTTTTCATATGAAGAAGTTGCTTGTATCCACCAGGAGGAATTCCATAAAGATTTTTCAGAGCCCCTGAAAACCGCATCAGTTGGTGAGTTTTCAGTTTTGGAACATCAACAATCAAATCAAAATCATTTATTATTTCGGGAAGGTAAAGTTCATCAAGGAATTTCAGCTTTTTCTTTGGAACAGGAATTATTTTTTCATTTTCAAATGCAATCAGTGGAACAGAATATTTTTTCGCAACATCAAGAATTTTAGAAGTTTCATAAGCTCTCATCGTGTATCCTTTTATGTAAAAAGAAGAAGACTCTCCAATAGTAACTTTGCATTCCTTGTCCTTGAAATATCTGCATAAGGAATCAATAAGAGTGTAATGAGTTATTGAACCCTGTTCAGGAGTGTTCTGGCTGACTAAATTTGGCTTTATAAGAATTTTAGAATTGGGCTTTATCTGGAAGTCAATTTTATTTAGCGCTTCTCCGATTGCTTTGTCTATTTCCTGCTGGCTGTAAGAATCACAGGGAACAACAGAAACATCCAGGTCACCTTTCATATTTGGGATAATTTGATTAACTTTATAAGTATTTTCTCCATCTATTTTACATGACAATCAGACAGCCAATCGTAACAATTTGCGGACACGTAGACCACGGAAAAACCAGCATTCTGGATTTTTTTAGAAAGACAATTCTTCAGGAAATGGAAGCAGGAGGAATAACTCAGAAAATATCTTTTACTCTATATCCGAAAGAAAAAATAGAAAAAAATTTCCCAATACTTGAAAAGAATAACATCAAGTTAGAAATTCCAGGGTTCTTGTTTATTGACACACCAGGGCACGCCGCATTTACCAATTTAAGAAAACGTGGTGGAAGTCTGGCTGATTTGGCAATTCTTGTAATTGATATAAATGAAGGAATAAAACCTCAGACAGCAGAAGTCATACAGATTTTGAAAAATAACAAAACTCCTTTCATAATTGCACTGAATAAAATTGATAACATCTCTGGTTGGCGAACTAATAAAAATTCTGAAATAAGTTTGAAAAGAAATATTGAAACTCAGCCGCAGAATATCAAATCACTTTTTGACGAGAGGTATATGACAATCGCAGGAGCTTTAAGTTCTCACGGATTTGATGCTGACTTGTTTTTTAACATTCAGGATTTCACAAAAAAAATTGCAATGGTTCCCTGTTCAGCAAGAACTGGCGAAGGAATGAGCGAATTGATGATGATGCTTTGCGGACTTTCACAAAAATATCTGACAGAAAAATTAAAACTCGGAAAAGAAGCAAAAGGAGTTATTCTTGAAGTCAAGAAAGAAAAATCAAATGATTATGCAGAAGCAGTTTTATACGACGGAGAATTAACAAAAAACAATGAAATTGCCGTCGCTAACATTGAAGGAAATCCTATTATCACGAGAGTAAGAGTAATAGAAGAAATAGAGCCGTTAAGCATTAAGTTCAAGATGAAAGAAAAAGTTCACGCAGCAACAGGATTGAGAATGCAATTCAGCGAGAGAATAGACGTTCTCCCTGGAATGCCTTTCCTTGCTTATTCAGGCGATGAGGAAAAAATAAAATCAATTTTCAAGAAAGAGCTTACAGAAAATATCAAGACAGATAAAAAAGGAATTATTGCAAAAGCAGATTCTCTTGGAAGTCTTGAAGCGTTGCTGGTTTTGTTGCGACAGGCAAATATTCCTGTTCTGAAAGCAGGAATTGGGAACATAAACAAAAATGATTTTTCAAATGCAAAAGCAAATTTGGAAATAGATGAATTAGATGCAATTGTTCTCGGCTTCAATGTTCAAATCAGCGAGGACGCAAAAGAGCTTTTCACAAATTCAGGAATAAAAGTTTTGACTGACGAAGTTATTTACAAACTTATTGATAATATTGTAACGTTCAGGATTGAAAAAAAGAAAGCAATAGAAAAAGAAAAACTTATGGAGCTTGCTACTTTGTGCAAGTTGAAAATTTTACATCAGTATGTTTTCAGGAATACAAAACCTGCAATTTTTGGCGTAAAAGTTGAAGCAGGAAAACTAACACCCACAACTAATTTTATGAATGAGGAAAATGAAGATGTTGGAAGAATAAAAAATATTCAGGCAGACAAAAATTCTGTCAAGGAAGCTTTTGAGGGAATGGAAGTTGCGATATCAATTCCAGGAGTTAATTTTGAAAGGGAACTCAAGGACAAGAATTTCCTTTATTCTAACATAGGGGAAAAGCAGTTCAGAGCTTTCAAGAAAAACAAGGATTTGCTGACTTCGGCAGAAATGAAAATTCTTAGCGAAATTGCCGAGATAAAACGGAAGAAGAGTGATGAGTGGGGAAAATAAAATGATAGAAAAAAAAGATATTTTGTTTGGGTTAACAGGATTGCTTTTTGCTTTATCTGCAATTTTTGCAGGAATTTCTCAAAATTATGAAATGGACTCTACAAGAAATTTAATTTCTCCTATTATCGAATTTGAGAAAAGTGGATATATTTCTAACAATCAAATGGAGATTTGGGAAATATCAAGTTTAGGTCTTTTAGATAGAAATTTTGAGGTAATAAAGAATAGTATGTTTTGTTCAATCGCATCATTTTATGTACAATTATATAAAGAACAACTCAGTCAAGGTGCAGATACCTTAAAATTGATGACAGATAATTGCTTAAAGTCTCCAACAGATTATAATGATTTTATAAGCAACAGCCTCTCAATGTCAAAAGAATTAAAAAATATTTCAAATTCTATAAAACCTATGGATTCGTTATCGGAAAGTTTTGATAAATATTACAAAAATAAAGAAAAGGCAAGAATATGGGAATGGACAAGTTGGGGAATGTTTTTGTTGGGTTTTTTTATTTTT
>JAMCXF010000005.1 GCA_023475035.1 Candidatus Pacearchaeota archaeon | reverse complement strand
GGAGTTGTTCGATTGTCGGAATTCCTACTGCAATATTCCTGTTTGTCGGAGGCAATCCTTTTTCTGCGTGGGGAATTTTAATATTCACTTTGGCAGCATCTTTGTCTGATTATTTCATAAGGCCTTTGCTTGTATCAAAAAAAGCCAAACTTCCTATGGCGCTTGTTCTTGTAGGAATGATTGGCGGATTTTTATTTTTCGGAATTCTCGGATTTGTACTCGGGCCGTTGATAATTGCTTATCTTATAATAGTCGTAGAACTTTACAAAACCAAAAAAGCGCCTTCTGTTCTCGCACCCGAAAAAACAGAATAGGTAAATATAAAAAATAATTGTTCTTTCAGATGTAAAAGAGATGGAACTTAAAGTAAAAATTTTGAAATGGTCCGCAGGGATTCCTGTAGCAATGCTGAATGAAGACACTGCAAATTTAATTGGAGTGAAAACAAAAGGCAGAATTTTTCTGAAAACATTATCTAAAAATTCTCAGGGGCTTTCGACAATTGTGGACATTGCAAAAACTCTTGTTAAAAAAAATGAAATTGCAATTTCTTCGGAATTAAAAGAAAGACTGAATTTGCATGCTGGGCAGAAAGTTGATGTTGATTTGTCTTCTCCTCCGAAAAGTATGGTTTTCATAAAAAAGAAAATGAACGGGAAAATGCTTTCACAAAAAGAGGTTAATGAGATAATCAAGGACGTCGTTGACAATTCCTTGTCAGAAGCAGAGATTGCTCTTTTTATTTCTTCAATGTACGAAAAAGGAATGAATATGAAGGAAGTAGTTTTTTTGATTAATGCAATTCTTCATTCCGGGAAAGTGTTAAAATTGGATTTTAAAAATAAATTAGTAGCAGACAAACATTCTATCGGTGGAATTCCAGGCAATCGAACAACTCCTATTGTGGTTTCAATCTGCGCTGCTGCTGGATTAATAATGCCGAAATCTTCCTCGAGGGCAATTACTGCTCCTGCAGGAACAGCAGATGTGATTGAAACAATTGCAAAGATTGAATTTTCAATGGAAGAGCTTCAAAGAATCATAAAAAAAACAGGAGCGTTTTTGATTTGGGGCGGCTCATTGGAAATTGTTCCTGCCGACGAGAAAATAATTTCAATAGAAAAAATGCTGAACATCGACCCTGAAGCGCAATTGCTTGCTTCAATCATGTCCAAGAAACTTGCATCAGGAGCCAAATATATTCTGATTGATATCCCCTTCGGAAAAACTGCCAAAGTAACAAGAGAAAAAGCTCTTGGGCTAAAGAAAAAATTTGAATATCTCGGAAAACATTTTCATAAGAAAATGAAAGTTGTTCTTACAAAAGGTGATGAGCCGATTGGGAACGGCATTGGCCCTGTTCTTGAAATAATTGACATAAAAAAAGTTTTATCATGTTCTGAAGATGCCCCTAAGGACTTGGAAAAAAAATCTCTGTTTTTATCAGGGGAACTTTTGGAAATGACAGGAAAGGCAAAAAAAGGGCAGGGAATAAAATTAGCGACACAGATTCTCAAATGCGGAAAGGCTTTTGCAAAATTCAGGGAAATAATTGAAGCTCAAAAAGGAAGCTTGAATCATCTCAAGCCTGCAAAGTTCAAACATGAAATAACTGCAAAAAGAAACACAGAAATAACAGAAGTAGACAATAAAAAAATAAATTCTCTTGGAAGAATTACAGGATGCCCTATAGACAAATCAGCAGGACTTTACATTCACAAGCATGTTGGCGGAAAATTGAAGAGCGGGGAAAAAATTCTCACGATTTATGCTGAATCAAAATCCCGTTTAAGGGACGCGTTAAAATTCTATAACGAACAAAAACCTATAACTTTCAAAAACAACTAATTTTTTAAACTGATATTTTATATATAATGCATGACAGAACAAAGTTCAGCACAAATACAAAACCAAGGAGGTTTTGCATAATGGTTGAGAATACTTACAAGACAAGACTTGTTGAATATATTAAAAGAAATCTAAGAAAAAAATATCCTATTGAAACTTTGAGAATTGCATTAATCAATCAGGGCTATATGAGAAACTCTGTCGATGAAGCGATAAAAATTGCTGTAAACGAACTGGCAAAAGAAGCTCCTGTAATCAAAGAAAGACCAGAAATTGAACACGAGGTTCTTACTGAAGAGCCAATAGTTGAGAAAAAGTCTCTTTGGCAGAAAATTGTTGGTTTCTTTAAGAGATAAACGCCCCCGCCAGGAATCGAACCTGGAAGCCATAAAGGCCCGGTTCTCAAGACCGGTGCAATACCATTATGCGACGGAGGCTTATGAATATTAAATTAATTAGTTGGTTTTAAACTTTATTATTCAGAATTATCCCTTAACTCTCTTCCCCTTGACAATATGATATTTTCCCCACTTAATTTTTTTCCAAACTCTTTCGTGAGCAAAGAAAAATCCAATCTTTATTATTGTAAGAACAAAACTAAACTGAATAGACAGCACGATGTTTCCATAAATAGCGTATACAGCACCGACAGTAAGAAGAAATGCAATAATTTCCCACGAAACCCCTTTTACAAAACTTCTCGCACAAGTTGAAGCCATCAAAAATGTAAGAAATCAATCTTATTAAATTTATTCAAATGCTTTCAAAACTCTTTCATCAGGAGACAAAAGATAAACGTGGTCGTTCTTGAATCTCAACCCTCTGTAAATTCTTTGAAGCAATTCCCTTCTCGCTTTGTCCTTGTAAAAATCCCAGTAATAATTTGGATTTATTTTTTTCAGTATATTCCAGAAAGGAGATTTCACGTCGGGGTTTGG
>JAMCXF010000027.1 GCA_023475035.1 Candidatus Pacearchaeota archaeon | reverse complement strand
AACTATTGATATCAGAAAACCTAAAAGCCCGATTATAGAAATTCCGGCTGCAGAAACTTTTGCAACCTTCAAAAATTCTTCTCTAGTTGGCTTTTTCAGGACCATCCATACTCGCTTGCATTTTGCGATAAAATTTTTCAAGTTCTCAAATATTTTTTTCATAGATTAAGTAAAGTTTAGGGGTTTTTAAGATTTTTCAAGTATATTTTAGATATAAATAATCTTTAAATAAGAATTCAATTTTTCTTTTTTATGAATGATTACGAATTGGGACTTTATAGGTATGTTATACAAATAAGTGGTAAGGGAGGAGGATATGCAGAAGATAGTGAAAGATTATTTAATGTTAAAGAATATGGTGCAGGTTATGTTTCTGTGTTTAAGATTGCCGAAGGAAGAGTTCCTGCATTATCCACAGAAGTAGGGCATTTGCTTTATGTTGGCGGATTTAAATTGCAGGAAAAAAAGGATAAAAGTTCTGAAGAATTTATGAAAGAAATCAAAGAGGGTTTAGTAAAAATTATTTCTGAAAATAAATAATTATTCAAAGAATTCTATTCCCAATTCTTCTTCAATTTCTTTGTGTTTTACGTCATCAATTGACAATTCATTTCCTATAATTTGAGAGCTTTTAACTCCTGTGATTACAAGCAGAACTCTCAATGATTTTTCCATGTCGTCGGAGATTTGCGCTCCCCAGATTAGTTTTGCTTCGGGACTTAATTTGTTTCCTACAGATTCTATTATGCTTTTGCATTCATCCAGGCTCATGTCAGGGCCTCCGACAATGTTTACAAGAGCTCCGGTTGCTCCTGAAATGTCTACATCAAGAAGAGGATTTTGTATTGCTTTTTCAACTGATTCTGTTGCTCTTTGCCCGCTGTCAGATTCTCCCATTCCAATTAAAGAAACTCCTCCGTCAACCATCACTGCACGAATATCAGCAAAATCAAGATTTACTAATCCTGTTGTTGTAACAAGTTCTGTGATTCCTTTTACAGCATTTGTAAGAATCTCGTCGGCAATCTTGAATGCAGTATGAAGAGGAAGTTCAGGAGCGAGTTCAAGAAGCTTATCATTTGGAATTACAATAAGAGTATCTACGACAGACTGCATTCTGTCCAAGCCTTCCATAGCATTTTCAATTCTTTTCTTTCCTTCAATAGTAAAAGGCAGTGTAATAATTCCGATTGTCAATGAACCTTGTTTTTTTGCAAGTCCTGCGATGAAAGGAGCTGCACCTGTTCCTGTTCCTCCACCCATTCCGCAAGTTATGAATATCATGTCGGAATTTGCAATTTTTTTCTTTATTTCAGATTCAGATTCTTTCGCAGCCTGCTCACCGACTTTAGGATTGCTTCCTGCACCTAATCCCTGTGTCAAATCTTTTCCGATGAGAATTTTATGGTCTGTGTTTGCATACAACAAGTCCTGCGCATCGGTGTTTACAGCTATTAACTCTCCGCCTCTTATTCCAATTTCTTTCATTCTGCTAAGGGAATTTCCTCCTGCACCTCCGACACCAATTACTTTAATTTTCGTAGATTGTTTTTGAATTAATTCTTCAAGCTCCTTATCAATTTCTCTAATCTCTTCAGAAACGCCAGGCATAGGAACACCGCCTTTTTTATAAATTAAATCAGCCATTTCAAATAAAACAATTCAGGATTTATAAGAATTGTTGTGAAGATTTGAAACCGAATTGCAAAATTATTGTGCTTCTTTTGAAGCGTTTTCTATTTCCTTGATTTCAAGCTCAACTCCAAGAATGTCCTTGAATTTTTCCTTAAACATTTCAGCAAACTGAGACATTTTCTTTTCAACTTCAAGAATCACTTTGTTGTCTGTTATTGCAAAATTAAGGTCCCGCCTGAATAAGAAATTAATGATTGATTTTACTTTTTCGTTCATGTCGTCAATTTTTCTAAGAATATTGACGTTGTATATTACGGTTTTCCCTGCAAGAGGATTATTGAAGTCAACGATTACTCTTCCTCCAGATACTGTCAGAACTTTTGCTATTCTTCCGTCAAAATTGAATACTGCCCCCGGGAACGGGTTTACATTTTGGCTTCTGAAAAATTTAAGAGGGACCATTTGAATAAATTCCTGCATTCGCGGACCAAAAGCTTTCTCAGGTGGAAGTTCAATTTCATATTTTCCTATTTCTTTGCCAGTTAAAAAGTCATCAATTCCGTGCAGAAACATTCCTTGGCCCAATGAGAAAATTACAGGCTTTGGATTTGCTTCAGGATTTAACTGCACCAAATCTTTTTTTATGTTTGAATCAAAAATTTCTCCGTCTTTTATTTTACCTGTAAATTCAATTTCTATAAAATCTTTTTTCTGCAAAGCCATAAAGAATTGTTGAAAACGGCTTTTTTAAAGTTTATGAAAAATTGCGAAAATATTTTAAACAATAAATTTTTAAAAATAATTATGGGGAAAACGCATGAAAAGAAAGTTGAGGACTTTTATTCAACAGGATTGGACAGGAGCGATTACAGATATGATACAAAAAAAGAAAGAGACGGCAAATTTCTTTCCTTTGGGTATTGGGAAAATGAAAACGATTCTTATCTCGACGCGGCAAAAAGACTTTTGAATTTTTTCATTGAGAACAGCGAAATAGAAAAAGCAGAAAAAATATTGAACGTTTGCTGTGGTTATGGGAGCGAGACTTTTGCTTATTATGAAAAATTCAAGCCTGAATTAATCGAGGGAGTAGACATAACAAAAATTGAAGTTGATTATGCAAATGACAAGGCAAAAAATCTTGGCGTTGACAAAAAAGTTATATTTCATCACGGAGATGCATGTGTCTTGGATTTTCCTGAAAACAGCTTCTCACATATTTTTGGAATAGAAGGACCTGCTAACTTTAACACAAGAGAAAATTTTTTCAAGGCTGCCGGCAAAGTTTTAAAGAAAGAAGGGGAATTAATTCTTACCGATATAATTCTTGGTAAAAAATTTGATAAAGACAAAAAATTCCATAATCTTATTGTTGGATTAGCATCAAAGGGATGAAAGTAGTTTTTTTAAAAAAAAT
>JAMCXF010000014.1:367-3079 GCA_023475035.1 Candidatus Pacearchaeota archaeon | reverse complement strand
AATTAAGACGTGAAGAATTATCGTCGGAAAATCTAAAAGAATATCAGAAAGATAAGTCATAAGTGAACTCGTCAAATCGGTAACAAAAGATTGAATTGCAACGCCCGCCTGTTCTGAAAATGCTTCTGAAGCGAACAGAGCTGGGAAAATTGCTTTTAATGGAGTTACGATGTCTAATGTTTGAGATGCAACAAAAAGCTTGATTGATTCATCTATGATAATTGGCGTCAAAAACCAGAGAGGAATTATTATCAAAGCAAGCAAAAAGATGCAGATTAAAATTGATGAAAAAGTTTTTGATTTGGTTAACTTGAAAATTCTGTCATAAATTGGGGAAAAAATAAATGTCAGGATAAAACCAGTTATTATTGACAGCAAAATAGGCCTTAACAGCAGGAAAGATAAAACTATCAAAATTACCAAAACGATTGTCGTTGTTACTTTTCTAAAAAATGCGTCATCCATAAAAGAGTATGGTGGATAAATTTAAATAACTTATGTTTTCGACGATAAGAACTAATGCTGATGCAAGATATTTCTCAAAAGATTTATAAGTTAAAATTGATGAAATAAATTATGAATTTTATAAAAAAGATTTTTGACGGAAAAATCGACGAGAATGTTCATTCTCAGTTCCAGAAATTTAGCAGAGGAGAATTCAGAGACAGAGCAATAGTCAAGGTGAAAAAATCTGGCGGAAAGTATACAATATACACAACTGCTGAATTTGCAAATGAGTTTGTGCAGATGATTGCTGAAAAAGTTGGCAGTGAAAAGATAAAAATAACAGGTTCAATTATCGGAACAAATGATTTGAAAGGAGAACTTGATTTCAAAAAAATTTCTCAGTTTCAGGGAGTAAAAAATTATTCAATCGAGCAGGATATGTCAGGAGAAGAAATTATACATCTTCTAAAAAAATTCCCAAAGAATTTTTTTGCTCTAAGTTTTGATTCGGGAAAAGGAGATGTTTTGAAGATAAAGGCAAAAGCGCCGAAATCCGCCAAGCCGAAAAACAAGGATGAGGCGCCAAATCCTGACAACTGCAAATTAGTAACTACTGACGAGCATATTGGAAAGAGTTTTGTCTGGGAAAAACCAGGTTTCAAGGAAGCATTGATTGCTCATGATTTTATAATTGAAGAGATTGTAATCCCTAATGAGCTGAAGAGTGAGAAGGATTTTGCAGTTGTCCGAGAGAAATCACTAAGGAAGGGAAGAATAATCCGAAGAGCTGTTATTGACGGGGAAGAGAGCAAGAAGGAAGTTGAGTTTGCAGCGTAAGAAGATTTAAATACCATTATTTTCTACATATTTTATCCAGGGTTAGTTAAAATGATAATATCCGCGCTATTGAAAAATATAAGAAATGGCAGCACCGAAATCACCAAGAAAAGGAAGTTTGCAGTATTGGCCGAGAAAGAGAGCCAGTAAGTTTTTGCCTAGTGTTAACTGGGGCGCGATAAAGTCTGATTCTAAGCTTAAAGGTTTTATATGTTACAAGGCAGGAATGGCTTCTGCTTTTGTAAAAGATGAAAGTGCTAATTCTATGACAAAGGGGAAAAAAATTGTTGTTCCTGTTACAATTATTGAATGCCCACCTATGAAAATATTCTCAGCAAGGTTATACAAATACGGGAAAGTTGCCAAGGAAATTCTTGCAGAAAATATTGACAAGGAATTGAAGAGAAAATTAAAACTTCCTAAAACTGCAAAAAAGATGGAAGGATTTGAAGGAGATTATGATGATGTTAAAGTGTTATGCTATTCGGTTGTAAAAAAGACAGGAATAAAGAAAACTCCTGACTTGAGCGAAATCGCTCTTGGCGGAAGTTATGAAGACAAGATTAATTTTATCAAAGAAAATGCAGGAAAAGAAATAATTGTTTCAAACATTTTTGAAAAGGGGAAATTGGTTGATGTCAGAGGATTGACAACAGGAAGAGGACTTCAGGGTCCTGTAAAGAGATTCGGCATCACACTTAAATCACACAAATCTGAAAAGGGACAGAGAAGCGTTGGTGCAATAGGTTCTTTCCATCCTAACAGAGTAACTTTCAGAGTTCCAAGAGCAGGACAAATGGGAATGTTCACAAGAGTTACATACAACAACAAAATTATTGATATGGGAAAAGCAGAAAACAAGTTCAACGGAATAAAAAATTTCGGCGACATAAAAACCGATTATATCGTCGTTAACGGAAGCGTTCAGGGAGTGCCAAAAAGACAATTATTGATTACCACTCCACTGAGAGAAACTAAAAAACAGAAAAAAAAGAATTATGAATTATTGGAGTTAAGATAAAATGACAAAATCAAAAATTTTAGACATTCACGGAAAGGAAAAAGGAAGCATGGACTTGCCTAAAGCATTTTCTGCCGTCGTGAGAAATGATATTATTGCAAAAGTTGTTGAAGCACAAAAAGTAAAGCAGCCTTATTCACCTTCTCCTGTCGGAGGAAAACGACATTCAGCTTCGGGAAAAATTCATCACCTTAGACATGTATGGAAGAGTGGATACGGAAGAGGTTCTTCAAGAATTCCAAGGAAGATAATGTCAAGAAGAGGAAGCCAATTCAACTGGGTTGGAGCAGAAGTTCCGGGAACAAGAGGCGGAAGAAGAGCTCATCCACCTAAGATAATTTCTATGATTAATGTTAAAAGAATAAACAAAAAAGAAATGATTCTTTTTTTTCTGTTTTTTAGTTTCT
>JAMCXF010000014.1:0-357 GCA_023475035.1 Candidatus Pacearchaeota archaeon | reverse complement strand
CGACGACAATAAGAAGTCCTGCATTAAGCGCAACAGGAAATGAAAAAATTGTAAGCCAGAAATATGAAAAATTAAACAACAAGAAAATTTCAGGATTGCCTCTTATTGTTGAATCAAAACTCGTCTCTCTTAAAACAAAAAATTTGATTGACAGCCTGAAAAAAGTATTAGGTACAGATTTATTTGAAGTTGCATTAAAACAAAGAAGCATAAGAGCAGGAAAAGGAAAATTAAGAGGAAGAAAATACAAGAAAAATGCAGGACTTCTTATTGTCGTCGGAAATAATGAAAAATTAAAGACAAATATTGCAGATGTGAAAAATGCAAAGGCATTAAACGTTACAGATTTGGCAAACG
>JAMCXF010000004.1 GCA_023475035.1 Candidatus Pacearchaeota archaeon | reverse complement strand
AATACCGCAGATTTCACATTTGTATATCTCTTTTAATTTTGTCATAATATCTTCAAGAAAAATAATTTAATAAATTTATGCTCTCAATCCGCGTGATTTCTTTGCAGCAGAAGTTAACCCTCTGATTGCTCTCTTTTTGTTTTTTGGAGAACAAATCCATTTCATTGTGCTGTCGTTCATTATCTCTGGTCTTTTTGGATCAACCATGATAACTTCAAAGAAATAATTTATTCCGTCTTTTCCTACTTGGTAAGAATTAAGGACTTCAAGATTTTCATATTTTCTTGCAACTCTCTGTTCTGCAATCCACTTGTAGCTCATCTGCAGATTTTTTCTAGTATGCATTCTTTTTCCTCTTCTTCCTTTGACAGGTCTCGGTCTTGTGTGCCCTCCTCTTTTTACTCTTACACGGATTACAACAATTCCTTTTTTGTCTTTGTATCCAAGAGCTCTTGCCCTGTCTAATCTTAAAGGTTTTTCAACTCTTGTGAAAACAGGCGACTTTCTCCATTCTGTCATTCTATTTCTGAGAGTTTCTGTGTCTGGTTTTTTCCAGGCTTTTGCAATATAATGATACATTCCTTGTGCCATAAAATATTTAGAGAAAAATGGTTTTTAAAGATATCTTTTATATCTGCAATAATTAATTTCCGAATCTTTTTTGCATCGCCATATACTGCCCAATCATTCCAAGTTCTTTGTAAAGCCCAAGAAGTTTTTTGTAAATTGCATCTTTCTCAGCGTCGGAGATATGCAATGTAAGAATCTTTTCATAAGTCTTGACTGCGAAACTTCTTCTTTTTTCTTTTTCATAAACTTCTGCCTGCTTCTTGTAAAACTCTTTTATGGAAATCATTATTTTGGGTCTTTCAGTAGCCTTTACATTTGCAATAATTTTTTTTATTGCCAAATCTGCCTTGTCAAAAAATCCTGCCCGAATATAATTTTCAGTTTCCTTGATAAAAAAATTTGCTTTTTCTTCAGCAATCATTGAAATTTCTGCAAGTCTTCCGTAGATATCTGCAGCGTCGGCAAACATGTTTCGTTTTTCGTAAATTCCTGCAAGTTTTGCATAGATAAATTTTCTTATGTCTGTCGGAATATTCTCTTTTGCAAATCTTGTTATATTGTCAATAAGAACATAATCTCCTTTGCCTGAAAGTTCTTTTTCAATTTCCGCCTTGGTCATCTCTTTTCTTAGCATAATCCTGCATACCTCATTAAAATTCCGTCTCTTAATCCTTTATTTCCGCAATTATCCGAAACAGTATACTTATCTTCAGTTAAATCTAAGTCAATCTTTATATTATACATATCTCTTTTTTCCGCTTTATTTTCATCTATTCCTTTGCCCATTTGAAGATATAAAAAATTAGAAACAAAATCTTTTCTGCAGTCTTCTTTTACGTTTCCTTTTATATCGAACTTGTCTTTATTTATGTCATATTCTAATATTAAAGTTAACATTTTACAGTTTCTTTTTCAGAATCTCCAGAATATTCTGCAAATCACTAAAATCTTTTAAATTATCTATCGGTATTTCAAAATGAGTGTTTTTTCCCGTTATTAAAACAAGATATTTGCTCTCTTTTTTTTCTTCCATAAAAAGAGAATAAGTTTTGAGTTTAAAAGTTTTTATTTAAAAAAATTCAATAATCTATTTTGTCAATATAATTTCCAAGATGATGCATAAGCCCTATTGTGTTAATATCTTCTTTTTTCATCAAAGATTTGTAATCCTGAATGATATTATGCAGATCTTCTTTTTCAACGACTAATCTCTGGAACATTTCTTCAAACTCAGCAGGATATTTATTAAACATTTTATTTTAAAACAATTTATATAAAAATAATAAGAAGAATTACAATGCCTTTTTCTTTGTAATCTCAATGCAGACACCAGCAGCAACTGTTTGTCCTGCATCTCTTACTGCAAATCTTGACATAAAAGGATTTTCCTTTTGAGTTTCAATACATAAGTTTCCCTGTGGTTTTATTCTAACCTTAGCAACATCCCCGTTCTTCAAGAAGTCTGGGTTTGCTTTCAATACTTGTCCTGTCTTAGGGTCAATTTGTTCTATAAGTTCAACAAACTGGCAAGGAACTTGTGCTGTGTGAACGTGGAATACAGGTGTGTATCCTTTAGCTAACACAGTAGGATGGTTGATTACTGCCATTTGAGCAATGAATTCTTCTACAACTGGAACTGGTGCTGATGCTTCACAGATAACATCTCCTCTTGCAATATCTTTCTTTCCAATTCCTCGTATGTTTATTCCGACATTATCTCCAGCCAATGCTTCAGGCATTGCTTCGTGATGCATTTCAATTGTTTTGATTTCTCCGTTAATTCCTTTTCCAGTTCTTCCTGGCAATACTATAACTTTTTGTCCAACTTTCATGATTCCTGTTTCAATCTTTCCAACTGGAACAGTTCCAATACCTGTAATTTCGTAAACGTCCTGAACAGGCATTCTCATTGGTAAGTTAGTAGGTAATTCTGGAACAGGGAACAAATCAATTTGCCCTGTAATTGTAGGTCCATTGTACCAAGATAAGTTTGGTGATTTCTTTACAACATTATCTCCTTTTAATCCTGAACAAGGAATGAAGTTAACTTTTTCAAGCTTGTATCCAACTGTCTTTAACAATGCAGAAACATCTTCTTTTATCTTGTTGAATTTAGCCTGATCAAAATTTATTGCGTCCATCTTGTTGATTGCAACAGCAAGGTTCTGGACTCCCATAGTTCTCAAAAGCCACAAGTGTTCTTTTGTCTGAGGTTCTATTCCTGTTGTTCCAGCAACGACAAGGAAAGCAGCATCAGCTTGTGAAGCTCCTGTAATCATGTTCTTGACAAAGTCTCTGTGTCCTGGAGCGTCAATGATTGTAACCTGGAATTTGTCAGTCATAATTTTCTTGTAAGCCAAGTCAATTGTAACTCCTCTTTCTCTTTCCTCTTTAATCTTATCCATAACGAATGCGAATTCAAAACCAGCTTTTCCGTGTTTTTCAGCTTCTTCTCTAAGCTTTTTCATTTCCTGTTCAGAAACAATTCCAGAGTCGAAAAGTTATAGTATTGCCAGGAAG
>JAMCXF010000030.1 GCA_023475035.1 Candidatus Pacearchaeota archaeon | reverse complement strand
GCTTAATCAGGAAATAGAAGAATTAAATGCAGAAATTTCAAAGGGAAATTCTGACTTGCAGAAACTTTCTAATGTTCACGAGAAGCAAAACCATATAAAAAATATTCAGGAAAAAATTGATTACACCAAAGGGGAACTGACTGAACTTTTGAAAAGAGAAAAAAATCTTGAAAATTCTTTTGACGAAAATTCAAACATTGAGCATAAATATGAAACCCTGAAAATTGAAGTTCAGGAAATTTCTCTTCGCAGTCAGGAAAATTTGGATTCAGAAATTTCCTTCAAGCAAAGGGAAGCTGAAAGGGGAAAAATCTCTCTCAAGCAATTGTCAAGGGAAGAAGAGGATTTGAATTCCGAGCTTGCTGAAATAAAAAAGAAAATAAAAGAGAAAAATGAAATGCTTGAAAAAAAGAAAAAACAGGAGCAGGAGCTTGTCGAGAAATTCCAGAAATATATTTTGGAAAGAGATTCTTTACAGAAAAAAGTCAGGGACAATGAGATAGAAATTTCAAGAAAGCAGAACGTTGTTTACAACTTTGAGCAGGAGCTGAACAATCTGAAAATTGACATAGCAAGAGTCAGCGCTGAAATTGAAAATCTTGAAACAGAAATGCTCGACTATCCGAATATTGAAATAATCAAAGCAAACAAGAATTTCCTTGCTGAAAAACTCGCAAGAACTCAGGAGCTTCTTTCACAAATAGGAAATGTCAATCTTCGTTCTCTTGAAGTTTATGATTCAATAAAACAGGAGTATGATTCGATAAAAGAAAAGACAGACATAATCACTAAGGAAAAAGAGGGAATTTTGAAAATAATTCACGAGATTGACATCAAAAAGAAAAAGACATTCCTGCAGACAATGAATTCTGTCAACGAAATTTTTTCAAGGAACTTCTCACAGCTTAGTCAGAAAGGGCAGGTTTATCTTGATTTGGAAGACAAGAAAGAGCCTTTTAACGGGGGAGTTAATATAATTGTCAAGACAGGGCACGGAAAATACTTCGATGTCAAATCGCTTTCAGGAGGAGAGCAGACTCTCGTTGCATTGTCATTGATTTTTGCAATTCAGGAATTGAAGCCGTATTATTTTTACATTTTTGACGAAATTGACGCTGCGTTGGACAAGAGAAATTCTGAAAGGCTTGGGGAACTTCTTAAAAAATATATGCAGAGAGGGCAGTATATCGTAATCACTCACAACGACGAAGTCATCTCAAATTCAACAAATCTTTACGGAATAAGCATGCACGACGGAGTTAGCAAAATAGTCAGTTTGAAAATTTAATCACCATTTTCCGCCAAATGATTCATAGAGTTCTTCAAATAATTTGTCCCCGCCAAATTCAATTTGTCTTACTAAAAATATGTTCTTTTTCTTGAATGTCAAATCAAGCACAAAATCTGAACCGAGTTTAATCTTGCTGAACAAACTCCTGTTGATTATTTTTTCCTGATTATTTGTCCCAATAACTGCCATATTTGATTCAATTAAATAATAAAATCTGTCAAGAGAAAAAGGTTTTTTTGGAGGATTTTTTATTGCATAAATAATCTTGTTAAAATTTTCCGAATTTTTTTCTGTATTTAAATGTGCAATTGCTTCTAACAAACTAATAGAGCATTCTCTCAATTTGTCTTTTTCAGTTTTTAGAGATTTGTAAAACGGATTGTGATAAATCATAAAACTAGGTTCCTTTCCTTCAGTCCCAAATCTGTAATCTGCTACTTTAAAGTTTGTCATCTTAACTCTTCCCCTTTTCCCTTAGGTTATAATACAGCAAAAATAATAAAAAAAATAAAAAAAATAAAATTTTTACTCAATCAACTTAGTAATAGCTTTCGCCGAATTCTTCAGTTTTTTGAGGTTTCTTTGTTATCAAAACAACTAATACAACTAACAATACCAAGAATACAACTGACAATATAACTGTCAATACGAATACTGGGTTTGTTAATTCTATTGCGTTTTCTTGATTTGAACCGCTAAAAGCAACAGTGCTCAATACAGTAGCTCCGGATAAAACAGTAACATCAAAGTTATAGTCTCCTTCAGGAACTTCTATAGCAACATTCTTGCTTGAAACAGCTGGAACAACAACAGTAACGTCGTTTCCGTTGTAATTAACTGTGTAAACCTTTAATTGGTTTGTAGGGTTAAGAACAACTAAATCGTTTCCTGATCTTATTGCTAAGTCAGAAACACCGTTTTCTATTGTTATTTCTTTCGCAACAGTGCTTGTAGTCTCGTCGTTTTCAACTTCAACAACCAAAGTGTAAACTCCAGTCTTAGCAGTGTAAGGCACTTCTAAGTTAAGTTTTCCGCTTGCAGTGTTGTATTCGTCTTCATCCTTATCTTCGTTTTCACCAGTTACTATGTCTCCAAAGTAAGCTGATTTTTCGATGTTAAGTTCTGGTATAGATACAGTAACGTAAACGTCATCTGCATTGTTGTAACCAGTGTTTTTCAAAACAACTTCAACCGGCATTGACTGCCCAGCAATTATTGTGTTGCTTGTTATAACAGACTTAACAGCAAAATCGTATGAAGGTCTTTGAACGTTTATAGGATATTCCACCCATGAATCGTCTCCAATCTTCAATCTCAAAGTCATTTCTGTGCTAGGGTCTTCTTCATCCAAATCAAAAGGAACTTTCAAGACTAATTTTTTAACATAAGTCTTTCCTTCCTCAACATCGAACAAAGGAGTAACAGCACTAACTTCAGTTGATTCGCTTTCAAGTTCTGCTCTTATCTTATAATCGCCATTATCATCAGCAACATCAGAAGTATCAAGTGTAACTTTAACTTCTATTGTTTCGCCAGCAATAACGCTTGCATCAGTCCAATCAACGTCATCTACTGCAACAGTAGTTGTGTAGGCGCTAACTGAAGCTGTTGCTAAGAACAACACACTTGCGATTAACAAAAAAGAAACCAAAAGTTTTTTGGCATTCATTTCGTTTTTTCTCATTTTATTTAATTGCAGAAAACTGTGCGTTTCCTGTAAAAATACCACCTGAAAATTGTTTATAAACTTTACGGTGACAACAAATATAGGTATACTATATATTTCTCTAAATGTAAGTAACAAGCGGTGAAATGCCGTTTTGTCGTCGGTAAAATTAAACAGAAAATTTATAAACTAAAATATATATTACAATATATGAAAGAGGAATTCAACAAAATCGGGTTTTTGGGATTTTTGGGATTCTTAGGATTTTTGGGCTGGAT
>JAMCXF010000001.1 GCA_023475035.1 Candidatus Pacearchaeota archaeon | reverse complement strand
ATTTTTTCTTCTTTCCTCCCTTTGTAGCCTTTTCCTCGTCTTTTAATGCTTTTTTTGCATCTCTTTCTTTTTTCATTTCATCTTCTTTAATCCACTCAATTTTTCCCAATCCAGGCTGTCTCATTGTCAATCCAATTTTTAATTCACCGCCTTTGTGGGATATTGCAACGATTCTTGCAAGGCATAAATCTCCTTGCTTTAATGTTCTCTTGGAAGCTTTTCCAATAAGTGAATTTGATTTGTTGAAACTTACATAATCATCCATTGTTTGTGAGATGTGAATCATTCCTTTCATTGAGCCCAAATCTATGAATGCCCCGAAATTTGTTATTTCTGCGACAATTCCGTAAGCCAATTCCTGCAATTCTGGTCTCCATACTAGCAATTTAAATCTTGAACGGTAATATGCTGCTCCGTCGCCGGGGATTAAAATTCCCTCGCCAACTTCAAGAACTTCAATTATAGAAACAACTTTTCCGATTTCTTTATCGTAATAATCGCTGTATGTTTCTTTAAGCTGTTGTTCGACAGACTCAATAGTAGGCAGGCCGAATAATTTTGGCTCTACTCTTATATGGTCCTCAACTTCGCTTATATAGAACATTTTAACAAAAATTATAGCAAAAATCGGTTTAAAAAGCTTATGACTATATTACTTCCAACCGTTTGTCTCCCCTGATTATGAGTTTCCTATTTTTTATCCTGTTCTGCATTTCCCTATCAAGTGTTGCGATAACATAACCTTCATTTTCGTTGGCTAATTTTACTATTCCATTATCAACATTTCTTCCGTGGAGAGTGACTTTTTTGAATTTGTTTTTTTCAAGAATCAGCAAAGCTGTCCTTGCTTCTGGTTTTGATTTTGAGAGCCCTCCAAGTTCCACTATGACTTGTTTCGGTATTATAACAGATCGTCCCATAAATGCAATTTCGTCAAAGAAATTTATTTTTTTTCTAACGCACGAGAGAATAAAATTTGTATCCAGCACTGCATATTTCATATTTCATTTAATGAACAGACATATAAAAACTTAACATTTATTAATGACAATTTCTTTTTTTTATCATGCAGGAAAAAGAGAATGTCCTGAGAATTCTTCAGGAAGCAAAAGATGCGATAAAGAATAATGATTCCATAAAATTAAAACTTTTAAGCAATCAGACAAATAACACAGCGTCGCTGACACAGGATCCGGACAATATTGCCGTGGCTGTTGTGGTTTATTCTATAAGCAAAATAATTGAAAGGACAGAATACCGTGAACTTCCTGGCTGGAAAGATTTTTACAAAATAATAACTTCTGCTATTGACAACTCAATAAATGCAATAAAAAAGAATGATGACGCAAAACTCAAGGAGAACCTTGTTGCAATAAGAAATGCAGTGTCAAAACTTTCAGGGAAACTTAAAGAATACATTCAGGATGTTTTCAGAAAAGCGCAGATAAACAAAGCTTCGAAAATTTATGAACACGGAATTTCTATGGAGCAGACTGCAAATCTTTTAGGGGTAACGTTATTTGAACTTGCAACTTATTCAGGGCAAAAACCCGAGACTTCTGAAGTTTCATTAACTCATACATTAGATGTTAAAACAAGGCTTAAAACAGCGATGGATTTGTTCAAATGAAAATAATCTTTGTCAGGCACGGAGAATCTATGAAAAATGCAAAATTAACCGAGGATAAAGATTCTGGGCTTACAAAAAAAGGAAAAGCTCAAGCAAGGCATCTTGGAGAAAAATTAAAAAAACAAAAAATGAAACTTTCCGCAATTTATACAAGCAATTTATTGAGAGCAAAAGAAACAGGGGAGATTATTTCTAAAATAATTAAAGTTCCTATTAAAAGCACTTTTGAAGAGTTAAATGAATATCCGAGCAAGAATCTTCGTTCAAGATTAAAACTTTTGTTTAACAGCAGATTGAAGAGATTAAAAAAATTATTAAATTCAATATCTAAAGATAAAAAGAAAAATAAAACAATTTTAATTGTTGCTCATGGAATTACAAATAAAATAATTATTGGGCATCTTGTGCAACTTCCGTTGAGAAAACAACTTCTTAGGTTCAAACAACATAATACTGCAGTTAATAGCGTGTCCTGGAATGAAGATTTTAATAATTGGAATTTAGATTATATGAATGATATTTCTCATTTACCAAAAAAATTAAGAGAGGGATTTTTCTGATGGCTTTAAAAAATTCTATTTCCAAAGTTATTATTTTTGATTCAGGAATAATAATAAATCTGGTAATGAACGGGCTTCTTGAAGAATTTGTGGAACTGAAGAAAAGATTTGACGGAAAATTTTTGATAACAAAAGATGTTAGCTACGAGATTATAGACAAGCCGATGACAATCAAAAGATTCAAGCTTGAAGCTCTTAAGATAAAAAAACTTCTTGACGACAAAGTTCTTGAAATGCCGTCGGCAGTGGGGATTGAGGACAGGCAAGTTTCAAAGATGATGAACGAAGTAAAAGACAAGGCGAACAATATATTTTTTGGAAGAGGAAATGCGATACAGCTTATTCATTCAGGGGAAGCTTCCTGCATGGCTCTTAGCATTTTGCTAAAGGAAAAAAATATTGACAATGTGCTTTCTGTTGATGAAAGAACAACGAGAATGCTTGGGGAAAAACCTGAAAATTTGTCAGTTTTACTGCAGAAAAAAATGCATACAGAAATCAGCATGCACGATGAAAATTTAGGTTATTTCAAAAATTTCAAATTTATACGTTCAACAGAACTTATGTATGTTGCTTACAAGAAAGGAATTATAAAACTGAAAAATCACGATGTTCTTGATGCTCTTCTTTATGCACTGAAACTTAACGGCTGTTCGATATCTGATGGGGAAATCAACGAGATTAAAAAAATCGGATAAGAAAAGTTAAAAAGCAATTTATTCTATAAATTTAATATAACCTACGGGTGCATAGGCCAATGGTAGACTGGCTGCCTCCAGAGCAGCATATGGGGGTTCGATTCCTCCTGCGCCCATTATTCCCCAATACTTTTTATTTTTTCAAGCATATCATTGATTTTTTCTTCTTCAAAGAAAGGAATCAAGTCTTCTTTTTTTAAGTCTAAAATAGTTGTCAAATTCTTGAAATTTTTTATCAAGCTTCCTGCATCTTTTTCAGATATTCCTGCTCTTCCAAGAGTTCTATGCCCTTTTGGTGTTATGTCGCTGTCTTCAGACAAGCCAAGGCACTGTCTTATATTTTCAATTTCCAGTAATTCATCATAACTCATCACCGAAAGAATTTTTTTGGATTTGCTCAAGCCAAGTCTTGTGTAATCCTGAATTACATCATCAATTTCTTTTTCAACTTTATGAAGAAGTTCCTTTAATCTTGATTTTACAATTGTTCCTTCGGCTCCAAGTTCAATTATGTAACCCTTGAGCGTTTCAGAAATTTTGAGAATCATTATTCCTCTTTGAATCAGCGACAATGATTTTGTCAATGCCTGTTTTTTCTTTAATTCTTCCCTGTCAAGTTCATTTCTGTTTTTTTCAAAAACTTCTCTGTGCTTTTCAAGAATCTGAAGAACTTCTGTTGCTCTTCTTATTATGTCGCTTGTATTTCTTATGACATACTTAATATTCTTGTAGAAGAGAGCAATTTCATCCCGTCGCTGTGAGACTGTTATAACGACGGTTTCTGCCTGCTTTGCTGTTCTTTCCGCAGCCTTGTGCCTTGTTCCTGTTTCATTTGAAGGAATTGCATTATTCGGCGTGAGAAGAACATTTGCGTGCAGAATTTTTTTCAAGTCTTTTGATAATATTATCGCGCCATCCATCTTGCTTAATTCAATCAATCTTTGAGGAGTTACTCTTGAATTTATTTTGAATCCTCCTTCAAAAAGATTTTCTGTAAAATCGTTATATGCGACGAGCAATCCTCCTGTCTTTGCTTTTTGGATTCCCTCAACAGCGCTTCTCAAAGTTGTCCCCGGAGAAATAATTTTCAGTATGTCTGTGATATCTTCTTTTTTAATTTCTTTTTTACTATCGACTAATCTTATCTGTATTTCTTTTTTTTCCTCTTCCATTATGTAAAATCCCTGATTTTTTATTTGTAGCAAATTTGCTTATTTGCTTATTTGACAGATATATAAAACTTCTTTAAAAATTTTTATGTAAATCAATTTCAGATAATTTAAAAATAAAAATTGCAATATAATTCAATGAAAAAGAGACAAGAAGAGGAATTAAAATCCAAAACAAAACAATTAAGCGTAAAAGAAGGCGTTACATACGGCGTGATGGATGGTGCAGGATTCAGGTACATAACTCCATATGCTCTTGCCATAGGCGCGAGCAATGCTCAAATCGGATTTCTTACTTCAATTCCTTCGTTGCTTGGAAATTTTTCGCAATTGTTCACTTCAAAAGCAATTGAAAAATATTCAAGGAAAAAAATAATAGCGTTCGGTGTTTTTTTGCAGGCATTAATGTGGATACCGATAATTCTTGTCGGTTATTTATTTTTCAATGAAAACATTAATCATGTATTAAGCGCCAACCTGCTGATTGTATTTTACACTTTGATGATAATATTCGGAGCATTTTTATCTCCTGCCTGGAATTCGCTGATAAGAGATATTGTCTGCAATAAATGCGGAGAATATTTTGGAAGAAGAAACAAAATAATAGTTGCAATCGCCGTCGGTGTAATGCTGATATCAGGACTTGTTTTGAATTATTTTGAAAAAATAAATTATCTTTTCATAGGTTTTGCTATATTATTTGGAGTTGCATTTGTATCAAGGATGATTTCTGTTTTTTTAATAAAGAAACATTATGAGCCAAAATTAAAACTTGAAAAAGGATATTATTTCAGCTTCACGCAATTCATAAGAAGAATCCCTCAAAGCAATTTTGGAAAATTCAGCGTCTTTATTGCACTGGTGACATTTGGTGTCTCAATCGCTTCTCCTTTTTTTACAGTTTATATGCTGAAAGATTTGAATTTTGATTATTTCACGTGGGTATTAGTAATTGTTGCTAACTCTGCAAGCCACTTCATCTTCATGCCTATATGGGGCAAATTCGCTGACAAGTTTGGAAATTTCAAGGTTTTATACTGGACAGGCGTTCTTATAGCACTGATTCCATTTTCATGGTTTCTGACTATATTTACTGCAAAAATCAGCTTAACTGCTGTGTTAGTGCATCTTCTGATAACAGAGTTCTTTTCGGGTTTTGTCTGGAGCGGGTTTAACCTGTCTGCTGTAAATTTCATATACGACGCGGTTTCAAGGCAGAAGTTAGCTTTATGCGTTGCTTATTACAACATACTCAGCGGAGTCGGAGTTTTCCTTGGAGCAAGTCTTGGCGGAGTTATTTCCTCTTTGAATATAAATTTCTTTGGAATAATCACTCCTATATTATTTATTTTCATATTGAGCGGAATTGCGCGATTCCTTTCTTATCTTATGATATCCAAGATAAAAGAAGTAAGAGAAGTTGCAAAATATAAAGACGGAGAATTTGGAAAAGAAATAAGGCAGATGTTATCTCCTGTGCATTTCATAAGGAACCTTCCGATTATAGGCTCAATGTTCATCAAGTAGCGAGGACACCTAATCGACTAGCTTTTTTATTTTTCCAAAATTATAAACTTCATCTTCTCCGACGATATAAACGTTAAAATTCATAATATTTTTTTTAGGAATTATTGAGAAGAAGTCTTCGTATTCATATTCGAGGGAATTTACTGTTGTTCCTTCAACTGTCGCAAGAAAGCTTGGAAGAATTATTATTTCTTTATTCCTGAATTTTCCTACGAGGAAACATTTGTATTTTTCTTTTTTTATTCCTTTTTTTTCTGAAAGTATTACAGACGGATGCAAATGTCCAATCACTATTGTTTTTATTTTTTCATTAAAAATTTCAGGAAATAATTTATGCCCGTGGGTGAAAGCCAAATCGTCTTTGATAAAATAATCTTTCAGTTTGTCAGAAAAAGAATAATCAATTGTGTCGTGATTTCCCTTGATTAAAATGATATCTTTTTCTTCAACATATTCTTTCAGAAAATTTATAATTTCTTTGAAATAATTTTTTTCTTTCCACTCGTATGAAAACGAATGCTTTATGTCTCCGATAAAAATTATTTTTTTTAATTTGAACTTTCTTTCTTTTATTTCTGCGAATGTCCATACGAGTTCTTTTTTTATTTCTTCAATTTGCATTTCCGGGACAAGAAGTCCTGACTGTTGAAGTTTGTATTCAAATCCGAGATGCAAATCTCCGACTGCAAGAATTCCGTTCTTTGGGAAAAATATTGCCTTGCCTAAAAATAAATAGTCCATTTTTACAACAATGCTTTTAAATTTGCGAGTCATATAAATTTTATGGTATGCCTTAATAAAATCTTGGAAGACAAACCCGAGGAAAAAATAGCAAGCAAAGGCGTTCAAAACGAAGAGGATTTTTTTTATGCATGCAAGTTATGTGACGGGAAAAATAAATGTTGTGCTGAGTATATTGAGGATTCTACAGGGAAATCGCAAATTGTAACAAACAAGAAATCTTATTTAATTTAAGTGCAACGCTCGGTTCAAATCTTATTTATGCCCCTGCGAACTCGAGCCCCCACTCGTTGCAATTAAAGATTTCCAGCACTCGTGAAAACTCTCGGGATTTGAGCTCGATAATAACGCTCCCACGAGGAATTGAACCCCGATCATGCGGACCGCAACCACACGTTCTATCCGTTAAACTATAGGAGCAAATATCTCACGACTTCGCTTGTATAACCCTGACCCTACTTCCGCGAAATCGCTCGACGCCCACGGCAGGAATCGAACCTGCGGGCCTCGAAAGGCCAAGATTTCCAATCTTGTGCAATACCACTATGCGACGTGGGCTTAATAATTTTAGTATAAAAGAGGAATTTAAATGCCTTACTAAAATTTAAAAAGATTAGAATATTAAAATATATATTCTAGTATACAGAACAAAAAAGAGAAATGACACCAATAGAAATAATCGCATTGATTGCAGGAATTTTGATAATAATAAAAAGTTTAATATGGATTGCGAAACCGAAAATTGGATTAAAAGTTGCAGAGAAATTTTTTAAAAATCCAGCAGTTCCAATTATAACTTATCTGATTTTAGTTTTAATTATAGGATTTTATGTATTTCAGGAATTAACTATTGCTCAGATTGTTGCTGTTTTGCTAATGTCTTCTTATTTGATTAAAATGGTTTTATCTGCCTACGGAAAAGAACTTATGCCTTTAATGAGAAAAGTTTATTCAGGGACAACCTGGCAGAAATGGTTTGTTATTTTGGTAATGCTGATAATCGTAGGCATTATTGGATGGGGGTTATTTATATGAAAACATATGCTGGTTCAATAGAGAAAGATACTTTGAAGAATAATTATTTCAGGAAAGTTTTGTTTACTGGGAAGCACGCGCAACTTGTTGTCATGTCTCTTCTTCCAGGAGAGGAAATCGGAAATGAAGTGCATAAACACGTTGACCAGTTTTTCAGGCTTGAAGGCGGAGAGGCAAAGTTTGTTTTAAAAAACGGGAAAGAAACACATCATCTGGGAAATGCAGGAGCGATTATTGTCCCCGCAGGAACCTGGCATAATGTGATTAATACTTCCAAGACGAGGAAATTAAAGTTGTATACGATTTATTCTCCTCCGAATCATCCTCCCGGAACAATTCATAAGACGAAAGCGGAAGCGGAGAGGGCTGAGAGAAGGGAACGGAAGGGGAAGTAGGAAGATAGATTTTTAAGTTTCTTTTTTCTTAAGTTATTTATGGCTAAAGAATGGGTATTAAATAGTGTCATGAATCGATTTCAATTAAATTTCAAAAGAAATGTTGGAGCCACATCTGAAAGTATAAGAAAATGTTCTCCAAGAAGTCTTGAAGAATGGAAAAAATATTACTACCAAAATGTTAAATCTAAAGAGCACATTGATAGTTTAGGTAAAAAATTGTTTGAAAAGATAAATAATGAAATCAAAAAAGAACTTGGCGAAATAACAGAAAAAGATTGTATAGAATATATGCATAACCTTGTAATAAATAGAACTTATGATGGATATAATACAGAAATTTCTATGATTAAAAGTATATTAAAGGAAGGATTAAATATTGATATTAAAGAAGCTCCAGATGAATGGGATAGATTATTTAATGTTGATTTTTTTATAAAAGTTAACGATAAGTTTATTGGTTTGCAGATAAAACCTGCTGGTTCTGAAGAGATGTTACAAGTAATAAAAGAAAGAAAACAACAATTAGGAACCCATAAAAAATTCACTGAAAAATATGGAGGAAAAGTTTTCTATGTGTATTCCATTAAGAAAAATGATAAAAAGATTCTTGCTAACCCAGAAATAATTGAGGAAATAAAAACAGAGATTAAGAGACTATCTTAATATAGATGTTCAACTTCAAATAAATCTCCATTGATTATTTTAATTTCTTTTATTCTTGGTATATTAATATTAATTTCTTGCCTTGTCATTACAGGAAATTCATGATTTTTATTATAATATTTTAATTTTCCTTTCTCTTGTTCTCTTTGTTTAACAAATTCTTTATGTTTTCTTAATCGTAATTCTATAAATTCATTTGCTGGTTCTTTAATTTGTGTAAGTTTGTTATTAATATGTGTCCTAAAATTCTCATCTATTTCATAACCAATACTATTTCTTCCACAAACCATCGCCCCCAAAGTCGTTGTCCCAGTTCCTAAAAAAGGGTCTAAGATAGTGTCTCCTTGAACTGAGAACATACTAATTAGTCTATAAGTTAATTCAGGAGGATAAGCCGCACTTCTCTCTCTTAGTTTTATATCATTTAATCTTTGGAAAATTCCATTAATATCTTTCCATTTATCAGAGAACCATATATTTCTTTCTTCCCAGAAGAAAGCACTTTTTTGTCGATTTGCTTTATCTTCTGGTTTTGTGAAATTTCTTTTTCCATCTTTTCTTAAAATTAGGATATGTTCATGTTCTAATGTAACATAAGCCCCAACAGGTAAAACCCCCGACCCCATAAATTTATCTGGTTTATTTGTTTCTTTAATCCAAAGAATTTCAGGTAAAGCATGGAAACCTAATTTTAAACAATAATCAAGAATTCTTGCATGATTTGTATAGATTTGAAAAACCCCTTTAAGAGTTCGTGTTGCATCTCCCACATTTATGCATGCAATTCCCCCATTTTTTAACACCCTGAATACTTCTTTCCAAATCTTATCTAATTCTTTATGCATTAATTCAAATGCTTTTTCTCCATCTCCTTCAGATAACAATTTTCTTATTTCTGTATTTTGTTTTTCAAACATCTCATCCCACATTTTTATCATCGGATAGGGAGGAGAAGTTATCATTAAATCAATACTTTCATTAGATAATTCTTTCATCGATTTAGAATCTGAAAAATAAATTTTATGTGTAGTCCTCATTTTATATTTTCAATCTAAGGCTAGTTATAAAACTTTCTATTGTTTTATCCCCTAAATTTTATAAAGTAGTAGTAACAATAATCTGCATGATAATTGAAAAAGTGAAGTCAAAAAAGTATAAGAATACTCAATATGAAAGAGGGGATAAGCTTGAAGCTGAAGCGATGAAGGGAGAAATAAAATTAGTGAAAGCCAAATGAAAGAAGATAAATCGAAGATTAGTCTATTCCATTTTTCAGAAGAAGGAAAATTTTTCAGAAGATTAGATCTTTTAAAGAGTCTTCCCAATATCCCCTTTAAATGTGCATTATTTATCTATGACAAAAGATATGATATTCTACAAATATTTTCTGATTTGGAGTATGGCTTTATAAAAAAATTTGAACAAATAGATGAAGATGAAGAAAAAAAGCTTTTCTATTGTGATTATGAAAAGAAAAAAGAAGATAAAATCTCAAATATTTATTTTATAATCTATAAAAATAAACCTATAGCATTATTAATTAGCAACCAAATAAGAGAGGAATGGAAATCTTCATTATCTTTTTTTAATAAGTTCTATCCTTTTCTGGCAAGAATCTTTTTACGTTCTTTTCAGATATTAAACGTATTAAAATTTATAGAAGAAAATAATAAATTAAATCTTATAGCTAAAAGTTATGTTGCTAAGAGATATTTTGGAAATAGAAAATCTGAAATTTGTTATGAAAAGATAAGTTATGAGAAAGCATTTAATCAAGCTATAAGCAATGATTTATGGATTGATTCTATAGTTATAGGTATCGAAGAAAAATCGGATTATCTTGGCAGTGTGAGATTAAATCGAAAGGGGATATTCTCTTATCGAGGCTTATTGTTCTCTGATTTTTATAAAAAATTTATTGTTAAAGTGATAGAATTCTTTATTACTTCTTTTGGTACAATATTAGAAAATAAATCTAGAAGTATAGAAAATTTAGAATCTAAACCTGTTAAATTAACATTATCTGATGAAGTTTTTTTAAGATCTGAAGATTTTGATAATTTGATAAATAAGATAAAGAATGGATTAAAAAATTGGGGTTATTCCATTTTATCCAAAAATAATAATTTTGGACAAATAATGCTACATGATTACTCTTCAGGGGCTAGTTTTGATTTATATATAAGTTCCTCTAAAGAAATGTATATAATTCCGCAAACCCAAGTAACAGAAATATCTTTTAATAGATTATTAACATGGATATTAGATAATTTTGAAGGAGAATTAGAAAATGTCTGATGAAAAAAAAGAATTTATAAATAAAAGGAAAGCAGAAATTAATAACTATGAAAATTTATTGCGAGCGATATTATCCTTTAAAAAATTTATAGAAGAAACATTACATGCAAAATATTATTTTGGTGGAAAATTAAAAAAAGAAAAAAATTTTGATCAAACTCCAGATATAATAATTGAATTAAATAAAGATGAAGGGATTATAGGAGAAGCAAAAAAAAGTTTAAGAAAAATCGGAGATAAAGAATCTAAATCTGATTATATAAAGGAATATGTAGAAAAGAGTATTATAACTCAATTAAAAAAATATGACACATCTTTTGATAACTTTAAAATTGCTTCTCATGATTTAATTTTATTAGCCCCTCAAGTAGACAATGAAACATTAGGAATAATAAAATTTGATTTTTTGGATAAAAAAAATAATGTGTTTGATAGAAATTTTGCAATAATAGTATACTCAATAGAAGTACAAGCAAATACAAAAAGGATTTTAATTAGATATGATTATGGAAAAATATCAAATAATGACCTTTATGACAAATTACGAAGGGGGGTAAATTTTTTTGAAGGTGAACTTTCTAAAGAGTTAGGAAAATATAAAATCTATGAAGAAAATGAAAATTCTACCCCTATAGAATATATTATGGTAATCTTATGGGATTCTATTTTCAATGAGATTTTAGATTCTTCAAATAAAGAAAATATTGTAGAAATGTATCGTAATAAAGAGAATAAATTCCAAGTTAAGTTATCAAAATTGATGGAATATTTAAGAAAAATGTATACTATCCCCACTTTCATTAATTTGGGGAACTCTTCTAACAACCAAAGACAACAATTTAAAATAAATTCGGTACGTGATGCTATGGAAATTTTTTGTAATATCGGATTAGCTAAGATTTTATCGAAAGAAAATAATGATATATTATATGAGATTACCCTAAAAGTTCTTCCAGAAAAAAATGAATTAGATTATTTTTTAGATAAAATATATAATTCTATACAAGAAAGAAAATTTAATCCCGAATCCCAAAAAACAGAAAAATTAGACAAATATTTTGTTTCTTAATTCTTCATCCCCTTCCCCTACTCCTTTATGTTTTTAGTGTGAAGCTCATGCATCCTCTTAAGGAACTTCTGTTTGTCCTCTATCTTGATTAAGTCCGCTTGTCCTTCAAGAAGAATGCCGAGAGCAAACGGAGACGGAATGTCGACGTCACGAACTTTTAATTTTACTCTGCCTTCGCTAATCCATTGGAGAACAAGTTTCGCGTTCTGAATGTCCATCAAATCTTCAAGCACTTCTCTTCTTGCCTCACGCAATATCGGAAATTCCAGGGAAATCTTTTTGACAGCAGCGAGGACAAAATGGCTTTTCATATTCTGTTTCCCGACACTTCTCTTTACACCTTTGTAAGTTCGCAATATCATAAGAGAACGGGACGCACAATGCCTGAATCTTCTTGCGAGAACATCTGTCCTTTCAATTGCCTCTTTCAAGACTTCTTCAAGTTTTTCTGGTTTTAGGAAATTCATAACCTTGTCAATATTCATCTTGTCTCCTGCCGCGTAGAAACTATTATCTGTTATTCCTAGTTCAATATCTCTTCCGCCTGCTCTTCCGAGCATAAAACCGATAGCACGGGAAAGCGCATCATTTACTCTTCTCCCATACATGGAATGGAAAATGAGATAATTTTTCTGTGAGTTGTATCTTTCAACAAGAAGAGTGCCTGAGTTTGGAATCTCTAAAAAATTGTGCTGTTCCTTGAAATAATTATAAATCGCTTCTGCTGACGAAGTTTCAACGTAAAGATATTCTTTAATGAAATCTATAATTTCTGATTTGCTTACTTTATTCTTAAAACGTTCATTCATCATAGTTCTAAACTTATTAATTTCCATCGCAGAGTCAAAACTAAGAGGAAGCATTTCACTAAACCACGACGGAATTGTAGGAGAACGATTTGTTGCTGCCTTTACATAAACATTCATTCCTTTTGTATAAAGATAAAGATATTTCATTCCTCCCAAAACGAAAACGTCTCCTTTTTTCATTCTCTCTAAAAATCCCTCGTCAATTGCTCCCACAGGCTCACCAGAAGGCGACATCTTCACAGTTATGAAAGACTCTTCAGGGATTGTCCCGATGTTTGTAAGATACATTACTCTCGCAAGTTTTCCTTTTTTCCCAATCTGTTTCGTCTTCGCGTCATACCAAATTTTTGCATAAACATTACTCTTTTCCAAAGCATAATCTCCTGCAAGATAACTAATCACGTCAAAAAAATCATTTCTTGTAAGATTAGAATAACAATAACTTTTTCTGATTAATGAAAACAATTCATCAATGTCCCAGATTTTGTAAATCGCCATTCCGAATATTTGCTGACTCAAAACATCAAGACAATTTTTTGGGAAATAAATCCTGTTTATTTTTTTCTCAATCATTTCTTTCTGGATTACAGAACATTCAACCAAGTCGTCCCTGTCAAGAATTATGAATCTTCCCTTTGCTGTGTCGTGAAGTTTGTGTCCTGCTCTTCCTAATCTCTGCAATGCTCTTGCACTTGACTTAGGAGAACCAAGCATTATAACTAAATCAATAAAACCAATATCTATTCCTAACTCCAAAGAAGTGGAACAAACAACAACTTTCAGTTTTCCGTCTCTTAATCTTTCCTCGATGTCAAACCTTGAACTCTTGCTTAAAGAAGAATGGTGTGCTGCAATATTGTCGTCGCCGTATTCTGTCGGGAAATTATCTTTCAAATGATTGACAACTCGCTCTGTTGCTGAACGCGTGTTCGTGAAAATCAAAGTTGTTTTGTGCTCTTTTATCAGGGAATCAACCAAAGAATACATATTATTCCCGAAATTCAAGTCGCTGATTAAATCACCAATAGTGAGAACACCGACGTCAAGTTTTTTTGTGATTTTAACTTCTGCAATGGAAACTTCCCTTTCGTCATCTATTCCTACAAGAAATTTTGCAACTTCATCCAACGGCGCGATTGTTGCGCTAAGCCCGATTTTTACAGGCCAGATTAAACTTACTTCATTTAATCTTTCTAATGTAATGCTGAGATAAACCCCTCTTTTGTTATCCAACGCGTGAATTTCATCCAAGATGCAAAACTCAACTGCTCTCATAGAATCAATGAAATTTTTTGTCGTAAGAATTATTGCAAGAGATTCTGGAGTTGTGACAAGAATGTGCGGGATTTTTTTCGCCATCTTTGCTCTCTCTGCTGTTGTTGTGTCGCCTGTTCTCAAACCAACACGAATTTTCTGCAATTTGATATTTTTTGATTCTGCAATCTTGTAAATATCTTCTAATGGCTCAATTAAGTTTTTGTGAATGTCATTGCTTAACGCTTTCAACGGCGACGTGTAAACTGCATAAATTTTATCTTCAAGTTGGTTTTTTTCCGCGAGAATAACAAGATAATTAATAATCGCGAGGAAAGATGTAAGTGTTTTTGAACTTCCTGTGGGAGCTGAAATCAGAATATTTTTCCTTTCCCAAATGTTCAGGACGCCATACCTCTGAGTAATAGAGAAATCCTTGAATTTTGAAAAAAACCATTCCTTAACAAGAGGATGAAGCATTTTTTCTATTTCCCTTCCTTCACGTTCTTCTGCCTGAAATATCTGCGTCATTTGTATAATGGAGCAGTGATACTAAATATTTATAAATGTATATGAAATATAATTCATATGAACAAGAAGCCATGTGAAGTTCCTTTCATGAATCATCACAGCTATAATATTTTCTTTACTAATCTCGCAAATCCCCTTAAAATAGGAATAATTCTTGCTCTTAGAAAAAAGGGGCGAAATGTTGGAGAACTTTCAAAAGAACTTGGCGTTGAGCAAAGCAAAATTTCGCACGCTTTGAAGTGCTTAAAGGAATGCAAAATCGTAGAAGCGAAAGCAGACGGAAAATCGAGACATTATACATTAAATAAAGAAACAATTCTTCCGATGCTTGAGCTTATTGACAAACACGCTTCTGTTCACTGCAAAAATAAATGCTGCGTTAATCATAGTCACTAATGAAAACAATATATCTTGACAATGCTGCAACAACGCGAGTTGATGACGAAGTTTTGAAAGAAATGATTCCTTATTTTACTGACAAATTTGGAAATGCTTCTTCAATGCACTTCAAAGGACAGGAAGCAAAATTTGCAATGGAAAAAAGCAGAAAGATTATTGCGAAATCAATTAATGCAAAACCAGAAGAAATTTATTTTACATCAGGAGGAACTGAAGCGAATAATTTTGCACTGAAGGGATTGTTTTTCTGGAACAAAGAAAATAACACAGGGAAAAATCACATAATCACTACGAAGATTGAACATGACTGCATTCTGAACACATGCAAATGGCTTGAAAGACAAGGAGCAAGAATAACTTATCTCGACGTTGATGCAGAAGGATTTGTTAATATTGAACAACTTGCAAAAGAAATAACTGAACAGACAATTGTTGTTTCTGTAATTCACGGAAATAATGAAATAGGAGTAATTCAGGATTTGAAAGCAATTGGAGAAATTTGCAGGAAGAGAAATGTTTTATTCCACACTGATGCCTGTCAGAGTTTTACAAAAACTTTGCTGGACGTGAAAAAACAAAATTTGGATTTGGTAACTTTAAACGCTCACAAAATTCACGGCCCGAAAGGAGTTGGCGCTTTGTATATTCGAGAAGGAATAAAAATAGTTCCTTTAATGCATGGCGGAGGACATGAGAGAAAAATAAGAAGCGGGACAGAAAATATTCCTGGAATTGTGGGGTTTGCAAAATCTATTGAAATTGCAAAGAAAAAAGATGTTGAAAGAATGGAAAAATTACGGGATAAAATAATTGAAGGAATTTTGAGAATTCCCAATACAAGATTAAACGGAAGCAGAAAGCAAAGATTGTGCAATAATGTAAATATTTCTTTTAACAATATCGAGGGAGAATCAATCGGAGGGTATCTTGAAACTTTCGGCATCTGCACGTCGACAGGAAGCGCCTGCGCATCGCATTCATTGGAAACAAGCCATGTTTTGAAAGCGCTTGGATTATTGCCTGTTCAGGCAAACAGCACATTAAGAATTTCAATCAGCAAGTATACAACAGAAGAGGAAGTTGATTATATTTTGGAAAAAATAGTCCCTGTCGTTGAGAAACTCAGGAGGATGAGCCCAATAAAATGATGAAAAAAATAAAAAAATTTGAAGAACATGCATGCAACTTCAGAAATGAAGCTGAGTGCGAAGAAGATTTGGAAGAAGATGGTTCCAACTTAGACGAGGCTGAGGAAGAATTTTTTGAGGATTAATAATAAAATGAAAAAAACAATTAAGAAAAAAACAGCGAGAGCAAGAACTGAGAAAAAAGAAATTTCCAAAAATATGACTTTCGCAGAAGTCTTAGAGAAATATCCAGAAAGTGCGAATATTTTATTTGAATCAGGATTGCATTGCATTGGATGTGGCGGAGCAATGTATGAGACTATTGAGCAGGGATGCATGATGCATGGATTTTCAAAAAAACAAATTGATGATTTAATTAAAAAGTTGAATGGGAAGGGAAAATGAGCATAACATACTCAAAGAAAGTTATCAAGGAATTTACAAAACCCAAAAACATGGGTGAGATAAAAGACGCCAGCGGGATTGGAAAAGTCGGGAATCCTGTCTGCGGTGATGTGATGTGGCTTTACATTAAAGTCGGAAAGAAAAATGGGAAAGAAGTAATCACAGACATAAAATTCAAAACATTCGGCTGTGCGGCTGCAATCGCAACTTCATCGATGATAACGCAACTTGCAAAAGGCAAGACACTCGCTGAAGCAGAAAAGATAACAAGGGGCGATGTTGCTGAATCTTTGAAAGGTTTGCCTCCTGTCAAAATGCATTGTTCTAATCTTGCGAGCGAGGCGCTGAAAAAGGCGATTGAAGATTACAGAAAGCGAAAGTAGTTTCTGCATAAGATTTATAAGCAATTATAAGAGAAAATAAACATAATATGGAAAACAAACACGTTGGATTGCTGATTATTGGAATAGGAATTGTAATTGGAATTTTATGTCTGTGATTACTT
>JAMCXF010000026.1 GCA_023475035.1 Candidatus Pacearchaeota archaeon | reverse complement strand
GGAGAAGGTGAATAAGAGGAAGAAAATACAAGAAAAATGCAGGACTTCTTATTGTCGTCGGAAATAATGAAAAATTAAAGACAAATATTGCAGATGTGAAAAATGCAAAGGCATTAAACGTTACAGATTTGGCAAACGGCGGAGCAGGCAGACTTACACTTTATACTGAAGAGGCAATTAAAAATTTAGGGGAGAGATTGAAATGACAATCAAACCATTAGTAACAGAAAAAGCAGTAATGCTTATTGAAAGCCAGAATGTTTTGTCTTTCGAAACTGAAAAGCAAAAAACAAAAACAGAAATAAAAAATGAAATTGAAAAATTTTTCAAGATAAAAGTCGACAAAATGAGAACAAGAATTCACGGAAACAAAAAATATGTTTATGCTAAATTAAAGAAAGAATTTCCAGCTATTGATGTAGCTACGAAATTAGGATTAATGTAATGACAGAAAAAGTATTAGATAATAAGTTTGAATCAGGAGAAAAAGTTAGAATCATAACTGATAAAGAGAATAAAATTTATGATTTTGGATATTATTCTCAAAATGAAGGACGAGCAGTTATTTATGAAGAAGGGGAAATTAATATGCAAGATAGTATAATTGCAAAATTAAAGGAATTGAGGAGAATTGAATAATGGGAAAACGAATAATTCAACAGGCACGAGGACACGGAAGTTTCAGTTATAGAGTCAGAAGAACTGCTTTCAAATATAAATTGAAATATCCAAGAAGTTTGACTGGAGAAGGAGTTGTAATCAGTTTATTGAATTCAATCGGACATTCTGCCCCATTAGCAAAAATAAAATACAGCGATGGAGATTTTTATATTCCAGCATTCAAAGGTATGATTGAAGGACAGAAAATAAGTTTCGGAGGAACAGAAGTCAAGGAAGGGAATATAATGGAGTTGAAAAACATCCCAATCAAGACAATGATTTATTGCATAGAATCAAGACCTGGCGACGGAGGAACTTTCATAAAAACTGCAGGAAGTTATGCTGTTGTTACAAGAATTACAGAAAATGAAGTTTTTGTAATGATGCCGTCGAAGAAAGAGAAAGGATTCAATTCAAGATGCAGAGCAATCGTCGGAGTAATCGCTGGCTCAGGAAGACTTGACAAGCCTTTAGTGAAAGCAGGCAAGAGCTTTTATATTAAAAAATCAAGAAATAAATTGTGGCCGAGAACATCAGCTCTTAAGATGAACGTTATTGATCATCCGTTTGGTTCTGGTAGAGGAAAGAGAATCAAGAGCAAGATTGCGAAGAGAAACGCACCCGCAGGAGCAAGAGTTGGATTGTTAAGACCAAGAAGAACAGGAAGGAAGAAACGATAAACATGGCAGAAAAAATAGAAACATCAAAGAAACAGCTAACATTCCGAGGGAAAACAATTGACGAGCTGAAAGCTCTTGAAACAAGAGAATTTGCAAAGCACTTGAAATCAAGAACAAGAAGAGCTGTTCTCAGACAATTCCAGGAAATTGAAAATTTCGTTATAAGAGCAAAGAAAAAAATGGAAAAGAACAAGCCAATAAGAACTCACAAGAGAACAGTAATAATTGTTCCTCAAATGGTTGGTATGAAAATATCAGTTTACAACGGAAAAGAATTTGTTCCTATTGAAGTTACAATTCAAATGCTTGGACACAGATTAGGAGAATTTTCAATGACAAGAGCTAAGATAAAGCACTCAGGTGCAGGAATCGGAGCAAGTAAAGGAAGTAAAATGAAGGCTAAGAAATAAAATGACAGAAAAAAATTACAATCCAGAACAGGGAAAACAACAGACAATGAAAAATGAATCTGCAAAAATGAAAGCTGAAGCTCCTGTAAAACACGACGACAAAAAAACTGACGGAATTAAAGATGAGAAAAAGAAAACAATTGTCAAAAAAGAAATTGTAAAGAAAGATGAAGCAATCGCTAACGGAATCAGCGTTCCTATTTCAACAAAAGATGCTATTGCAATCTGCAAATTCATAAAAAGAAAATCAATAGACAAAGCACTTGCTGATTTAGATGATGTTGTGCATTTCAAGAGAGCAATTCCGATGGTTGGAGAAATTCCTCACAGAAAAGGAAAAGGAATGATGTCAGGAAGATATCCAATAAGAGCAATCGGATATTTTGTAACAATATTGAAAACATTGAAAGCAAATGCAACTGTCAACGGAGTTGAAGAGCCAATAATTGTAGAGGCTGTTCCAAATAAAGCATCACAGCCATTCGGAAGAGGCGGAATAAAAAGAAAAAGAACTCATGTCAAAATCAGAGTCGTTGAAAAAAATAAATTGAAGAATAAAAATAAGAAAGGAGCTAAAAAATAAATATGGAAGAAAGAACAACTGTAAAATTCAAGAAAGATGAATTTGCTATCAAGGAATATATCAAAAGCATACTTGGAAAGGGAAAAATCAGCAAAGCAAGAATTGAATATACTCCTATCGGAGAAAAAGTTATTGTCTCAACAAACAAGCCAGGATTAGTAATCGGAAGAAAAGGAGAAAAAATTGAAGAGCTGACAAATGTTTTGAAAACAAAATTCAAGCTTGAAAATCCAAGAATAGAGATTGAAGAAATAACTCGCCCTGAATTTGACGCTCAGACAATTGCCGACGAAATTGCTCTCGGATTAGAAAGACTCGGGCCAATGAAATTCAAAGTTATTGCTTATAAAAATCTTCAGAGAATAATGAACGCAGGAGCTCTTGGAGTAGAAATTGTCCTCGGAGGAAAGCTTCCAAGTGCAAGAGCAAAGACATGGAGATTCCAGCAGGGATATCTGAACAAAGTTGGAGACAGCGCAAAAGTTGTTGACAAAGCAAAAGCAGTTGCTCAGACAGGGCCAGGAACAATTGGAGTAAAAGTCAGCATACTTTCACCTTATGCAGTATTGAAAGACAAAATTAACATTACTCCAGAAATGATTGGAAAAATAAAAATGAATGCAGTTGAGTCTGAAACAGTTAAAGAAGAACCAAAAAAGAAAATAAAAAAGAAGGTGAAGGAATAAAATGGCAACATTAAAAGTTAAAGATATTCAGAAGATGAGCAAAGAAGAAAGAATGAAAAAAATGGAAGAAATGAAATTTGAACTTGTCAAGGCGAAGGCAAACCCGACAAAGTCAGGCTCAAAAGCGAAGAGTATAAGAAAGGTGATTGCAAGAATACTCACAATCAACAACCAGGAGAAAAAATCCAAGGGGGTTGAACACAAGTAAGCATGGAAATATGCCCAAAATGCGGCCTGCCAAAACAGGCTTGTGTGTGTGAAAAAATCGCGAAGGGTTCGCAGAATATCAAAGTGACCGCCGAGAAGCGAAGATTCGGCAAGTATGTCACTATTGTCAGCGGACTAAGTGGAGTAGACGGAAAGGAAATCGCAA